>JABGRF010000168.1 GCA_018648405.1 Candidatus Scalindua sp. | reverse complement strand
CAAAAGACTTTTCCGGGTCTTTGTGAACTTCCAATATCAATCCATCAGCACCAACGGCGATTGAGCCCTTGGACATAGGGGCTACCAGCTCCCGCACACCTGTACCGTGACTTGGGTCGGATATAACAGGTAGATGCGTCAATAGTTTGAGATGCGGAATAGTACTTAATGACAGTGTAAACCTCGTATGTGTCTCAAATGTTCGTATCCCTCTTTCACACAAAATAACATTCGGGTTGCCGTGTGAGAGTATATATTCGCCTGCAAGTAAAAACTCATCTAAAGTGGCTGACATCCCACGCTTTAGAATTACCGGTTTCTTACATTTACCGACAGCCTCCAGTAACAGGAAGTTGGCCATATTTCTAGTTCCAATTTGCAACACATCAACGTAGCTGCTTACCAGGTCAATATGATCCGGGCTGAGTATCTCTGTGACGATAGCCAGTCCTGTAGCTTCTCTTGCTTTGGCCAGATACTCAAGGCCCTCTTCTTTAAGTCCCTGGAAGGAGTAGGGGCTTGTCCTTGGTTTAAAAGCTCCTCCCCTAAGTGCAATAGCGCCTGCTTTTTTCACTCCTTCTGCTATGAAATTGATTTGATCCTGGCTCTCTACCGCACATGGTCCGGCGATTACGCCAATCTTTTTGCCTCCTAAAACCTGGTCGTTAATCTTAATTTCTGTATCGGTTTTTTTGACTTCACGACTGGCTAACTTGTACGGGGTCAAAATCGGTACTGCTTTTTCTACACCTGGTATAGTGTCCCAATATTCAGGGGGTATGTCGCGCTTATCTCCGATTACGGCGATTACCTTCCTATTGGTACCCTCCAATAGTGTTGTCTTACATCCAACTTCCTCAACCTTTTCAACTACGTGATCTATCTCGCTCTGATCAGCAGCTGGCTTCATTACAATTATCATAATTATACCTCATTGTGCGGCACAGCCGCAGCCAAGTTTGAAGTGACTAAAGTTAATGTAACGTATTACTTAATTACCGATTGCATACAAATGATTATCATTTGAGCCAAAATATATAGTACCGTCTGAACCTATTAACGGCGATGACTCTATCCAGCCACTCGCCTGATAACTCCACTTCAACTCGCCATTTGTATCTATGGCATAAAGGTTGCCATCTGTCGAGCCTATGTAGGTAGTTCCCTCTGAGTCTACTACAGGTGATGATTCAATCCAGCCGTTAGTCTTGAACTGCCATTTAAGGGTGCAGTTGGAATTGATTGCATATATCACCTTGTTGTAAGATCCGAAATACAATGTTCCATTACTGTCTAGTGCCGGTGAGGATTGAACGCTCTTTCCGGTATTAACCCTCCATTTTATCGTACCATCAGTGTTAATTGCATAGAAAATTCCATTTTCTGATCCAGTATATACAACTCCGTCTTCTCCCACAGCAGGTGACGAAAACGACTGATAAATATTGCTGCCTATCCTCACGCTCCATTTAAACTTGCCACTGGCATCCAAGGCAAAAACAATACCCTTGCTTATGAGAAAGTATATGCTCCCATCTGGCCCGATAGCTGGTGAAGAGCTTATAGAGCTGTATATCTTGTTCTTAAAATCCCATTTCAGTTTTCCGTCCATATCTATTGCGTAGAGAGTGCCGTCTGAAGATCCGAAGTAGATATAATTGTTTTTGTCTATAGTAGGCGATGAGTAGATTTCGCCTTCTGTTTCATAGGTCCACTTGAGGGTGCCATCTGATTTTATTGCATAGAGTTTCTTATCTCTTGATCCGACGTATATTGTCCCATCAAGTCCAATGGCAGGAGATGAAGTTACTTCTCCTCCTGTTTGGTAAGCCCAGACGAGTTTGCCCTCAGGGCTTACCGCATAAAGCTTACCGTCTACCGAACCAAAATATACGGTTTCATCCGCTCCAATTGCCGGTGATGAAGTAATCCTTTTCTCTACTGCAAATTTCCATTTGAGATTGTTAGTTTGCGCCCCTTTAAAAGGGCTTACACCGGTATGTCTAGAATCATGCCGAAACATCTGCCATGGAGGATCTACTGATTCTGCATAAGAGAAGTGAACTCCAAAACTGACAGCTATAATAAGTGTAATCCAGAAAATGATAAATATTTTCTTACTCATATATTTAACCCTCGATAAAGGGAAATGAATTCCGGTCTTAGACCTCCAGGTTCCAGTGAAAACGGGAATCTGTTTTCTGATCAAATACTTATTCTCTTCACTTGCCGATAGCATAAATATTGCCATCGCTTGAGCCAAAATATAGAGTTCTGTCAGGCCCTATTGCTGGTGAGGACTTTACTATACCGCCTGTAGTAAAACTCCATAAAAACGTTCCTTCAGAGCTTAAAGCGTATATTTTTTTGTCCCAAGATCCGAAAAAAATAGTTCCATCCGAATCAATTGCAGGAGAAGAAGTTATAACTCCATTAGTCCTGAAAGTCCATTGTAAAATGCCACCTGAGCTGAGTGCATACAGGCTTCCATCGTTCGATCCAAAGTATACATTTCCTTCCTTGCTGACAGCCGGTGAGGAATCAATCCATTTTTTTGTCTGGAAATACCACTTTTGAGTACCATTAGGATTCAAGGCATATAACCTGCCGTCATTACACCCTTGATAAATAGTACCGTCCGGTCCAATTGCCGGAGATGAAGTTATCTGCCCTTTTGTTTTGAAGCGCCACTTGAGTTTGCCATCAGGATCAAGAGCGTATACATAACGGTCATTTGATCCAAAATATACAGTACCATCGTTATCGATTGCAGGGGAAGAATCCACATACTTGTGTGTAGCAAAAGCCCACAAAATCCTTCCTGCTGAATTTACCTTGTATAAGTAATAATTGTCTGAACAAATGAAAATATTTCCTTTAGCAGAAATTGCAGGGGATGAAGCAATCCGACCTTTTATTTGTGCACTCCATTTGGGTTTACCTTCCAAGTCTAATGCAAGTAATTTGCCACTCCATGCGCATACATAAATAATGTTATTTAAATCTATTGCAGGAGTTGAATATATCTTGGTTCCGATATCATACGACCATTTGCGCGTACCATCCGGTTTTAGTGCATAAAGATTCTTGTCTTGTGAGCCTATGTAAATTGTACCGTTGTGGTCAAGTACCGGAGATGAATCGACACTTCCTCCGGTTTCACAACTCCACTTAAGATTGTTGCTCTCAGGCCCTTGCAGTGAGCTTCGTCCTGTATTCATAGAATCATGACGGAACGCCGACCATGATGTGCTAAGTTCCTGTGCACTAAGAATACACGTCTTAGTGTAAATAATTACCATTATAGCAATTACAAAAATACCGGACTTAGAAACTGGATATTTTTTCATCTAAACGATTAGAGTAAGAAGTTGTTTTGGTTTATGTCATTATTATATAATATTATTGTAATGAAAAAACCATACTTTACAATATTCTTAATCGCATTACTTGCTCTCAGGTAGTTTCCTCATTCTGCATATTTGGTATTTTTGCGGTGTATGAAAGTTTATTATGATCAAACCTATAAATCAAATTACAGTTTTGAAGACATGCGTTATTATTTCCTTGCTGCTGCTTCTGTTTAATCAGGGTTGCAATAGTCTTTGTGGAAAAGAGGTCGAAGGGGATCTGAATATAGCACCATCCACACCCGTTATACACGTTGTTTTTACTGGTGAAGAGAATGGATATCTGGAGCCTTGTGGGTGTTCAGAAAAACAGCTTGGTGGGTTTTCTAAACGGCATACTTTAATCAATCATCTGAGGGAAGAAGATGGACACTTGATCCTCTTAAGCCTGGGTGATCTTACTGGTAACGTTGGCAGGCAAGGCGAAATAAAAATGGAGACAGCGCTTGAAGCATTAGGTCTGATGGGCTATGACGTGCATAATATAGGCGAAAAGGATCTTGATATTGGAACTGATTTGCTAGGCTATTTTTCTCAAATAAGTAATGTGGGTTTCATATCAAGTAATATCAAATTTACGACACCGGTGCTGGAAATAAAACCTTATGTAATCAAAGAGGTAAAGACGAAGGAAACAATATTAAAGGTTGGTATATTAGGCGTTCTGTCTCCAGAGCTTGTTGGAAATTATTATCATGACATGGAGGTTATGGACCCTGTTTTATCGCTTAAACCTTTACTAAAAGATCTGCATGATAAAACAGATATACTGATACTGCTTTCTCACGCAGAAATGGAAGAGTCTATAAAAATCGCAGAAGCCTGTCCCGATCTGAATTTAATAATTTCAGGCCACATGGTTGATAGACCGGATCTCTACCTTGAGAAAGTAAATGACACATACATAATCCCTGTGGGAGAGAAGGGTAAATATGTGGGTAAGATTACTCTATCGTCACAACAGAAGCAAGTAGGTGAAGGTGAGCATTTTGATAATCTTTCACCTGGCATTGAGATAACGCCATTAGATGGGAAATTTGAAGACTCATCTGATATCACAATGCTGTTAAAAATATATCAGCAAAGACTTAGGGATGAAGAATTACTGCTACAGGTTATTAAGAGTGATCCGTCTTCGAGCCTGACATTTATCGGTAACGATGATTGCGCTGTCTGTCACAATAAAATTTACAAGCATTGGGAAGAGACAGGTCACGCTTCTGCTTATGAGACATTAGAGAAGGTTGAACACGAGTACGATCCTGAATGCGTAGAGTGTCACGTTGTTGGTTTGAATTACTTCACAGGGTTTGAGACTATAGAATCAACGCCAGGGCTGAAGGGGGTAGGCTGTGAGAGTTGTCATGGGCCTGGAAGCGATCATAAAGAGACACAGTCAAAAGATTACGGTAGGGTACATGTAGGTGTTGAGAGATGTGGAACCTGCCATAATGACGAACACAGTCCGAATTTCGAATTTGAGGATTACTGGCAAAAGATTAAACATCCACGGGAAGGGAAATGAAAAATTGATTGATTTAATAGCGAATGAAATTTTCATTAGTTTAGGAGTGACAGATGCCTGAATTAAGAAAGGAACCCGTTTCCGGACGTTGGGTAATTGTTGCTACTGAAAGAGCTGCAAGGCCTACCGATTTCGAAACCAACCCACAAATTATTAAAAGCAGTTTCTGCCCTTTCTGCGAAGGTAACGAAGACAAAACACCACCTGAGATTCTGGCATATAGAGATAATGGTGCAATGCCAAACACTGGTGGTTGGAGGGTCAGGGTTGTTCCAAATAAATTTCCTGCGTTACAGGCAGAAGGTGAATATTTCAAATGTGAAGACGGTATATACGATAAGATGAATGGTATTGGCGCACATGAAGTTATAATAGAAAGCCCCAGGCATATTCAGTCTCTGACATCGCTTGATAATGGAAATGTTGAAGAAGTTTTGTCATGCTACAGAGACCGCCTGATTGATTTAAAGAGTGACAAAAGATTTGTTTATGGACTGTTATTTAAAAATGTAGGATTTTCTGCAGGTGCATCACTTGAGCATACTCATTCGCAATTGATTGTGACACCGATTGTTCCTCCTCTAGTTGCAAATGAGATAGCAAATGCCAAAGTATTTTACCAGCGTACAGGAAAATGTCTTTTTTGCGACATGATACAGCAGGAAATAGAAACAGATAAAAGAGTAGTTATTTCAACAGATAATTTTGTAGTCTTTGCTCCTTTCGCTTCCAGGTTTCCTTTTGAGACATGGATACTTCCCAAAAAACACGAAAGCAATTTTGAAAACTTACAGGGGGCAGAGGCAAAAGAACTTGCATATGTTTTAAAGAGCGTTCTTGCCAAACTAGAAGCAACTTTAGACTTTCCACCGTATAATTATATAATACATAGTGCTCCATTTAATGTAACTGAATCAAAGCATTTCCATTGGCATATAGAAATAATACCAAGACTTACAAACATAGCAGGATTTGAATGGGGAACAGGATTTTATATTAATCCAACGCCTCCTGAAGAATCTGCTGAATTATTGAGAATATAATGAAGAAAAAACCAGTAGTTCCACATATGGAAAAGACCGTAAACAAGATCAGGAAATTGCTCAATAAGTCTAAGGGTATGGTACTTGATGATAAGTTATTAGGGTCACTGGAAGAGATGTGTGAGGATCTGGGAGCTCAACTGAAGAAGAGAGAGGTTGAGGCTGGAAACCTCTCCGTAAAAAATGAAGAAAATGAAGAATCAAAAATATTGGAAGAACAGATTCAAGAGGAAAGAGAAATATTTGATAACGTAATAGAAGTCATGGGGGCAGGATTGTGTCTTATTGATAAGAATACAAAGATTATATGGGCAAATGATACACTGAAGGAGTGGCTGAACCTGAATGAATCTCCCGTTGGTGGACATTGTTCTGATATTTATCACTGTGATGTCGTCGGAACAGACAAATGCCCGGCAGAGCTGGTACTCAAGGGAAAAAAGGGTCACATCGTTCAATCATGGGTGAGAACAAAGGCAAAAAAAAGAATGTGTATTCAACATATTGCCATACCTATAACAAACAAGAATAGCAATACTGACAATATCCTGTTGCTTACTGTAGATGTGACTGAAAACGAAAAGATGGTACACCGGCTTTTACTGTTACAACAGTTTGGAGAAATAACCCAGGGAACATTACATCTTGATAAATTGCTACATTTGATCTTAACATGCATAACTGCTGATTACTCATTTGGGTTTAACAGAGCAACGCTATTCTTGATTAATAAAGAGCTTAATGTTCTGAATGGAAAATTAGCGATAGGGCCAGCTTCCTCAGAAGAGGCTACGCGAATTTTGAAGGAGATGTCAGATAGTCATAATTCCCTTACAGATATTGTTGACAAATTAGATTATAGCCATAATATCGATACGCCTCTTAACACGATGACAAAGCTTTTGGTTTACTCACTTGCAGATGCAAAGGAAGTTGTGACGCTTTGTACTAAAGAAATGAAACCCATAATAGTTAAAGATGCTGTTAAGGATCCGCGTGTATCAAATGAATTCAGAAAGGCCTTGGGGGTAAATGAATTTGTCTGTGTCCCCTTGATAGCCAAGAATGAGCCTATTGGTGTTATCGTTGCAGATAATGTTTATACTGCGGAACCGATATCTGATGAGCGTGTTAATACTTTGACAATGTTTGTCAATCAGGCCTCGCTTGCAATTGAGAATGCTGAAACCTATAAAAGTCTGGAAGATAAGATTGATCAACTTACTGAAACTCAGCAGAGACTTATTCGTTCAGAAAAACTGGCGGCCATCGGTTCAATGTCATCTTACGTTGCTCATGAAATAAGAAACCCACTGGTTACCATCGGCGGTTTTGCAAAAACTCTCTCTCGTTTTACCTTTACAGATGCGAAAATCAAAGTTAACATTGATATTATTATAGAGGAGGTAAAGCACTTAGAGAAAATACTTAATAATATTACAGATTTTGCCAAGCCATCTAAGCCCGAAAAAATTGATGTTCAACTATGTGAAATAATGGAAAATACGTGTTTGCTAATGGAGAACTATTTCCAGGAAAAACATATAACGTTGCAAAAAAAATATGAAACAGGTGTGCCTGAAGCACCCGTTGATCCTACTCAAATAAAACAGGTTTTCCTTAATATACTGATGAATGCGGTCGAATCAATGCCTGATGGTGGTAAGCTCGACGTTAAGATTAAATCTATAGATGGGTCAGTAAAGATATACATTGTTGATGCAGGCAAAGGAATGAAACAAGATGTGCTGCAGAATATTTACGATCCATTTTTTACGACAAAACCGAGTGGCACAGGTGTCGGCCTATCTGTCAGTCTAAAGATTATTGAGGATCATGGCGGAACGATAGATGCGATAAGCGAACAGGGAAAAGGAACAACCATGTTACTAACACTGCCAATAAAGTAGTAGAAAGGAGTTCGTAACGATGACAACTATTCTGGTTGTAGAAGACGACAAAAACCAACGCTTACTTTACGAACAGGAATTAAAGTTGGAAGGTTATGAGGTTGTGACAGCTTCTGATGGTAAGGACGCTTTGGGAAAAATCCAGGAACAGCTCCCAGACCTTATTGTAATGGATATAAACATGCCAAAGATGGATGGTATTGAGACAATGGGAAAAATTCTAGGAAAAAATAAAGAAATTCCTGTTATCATTAATACTGCTTACAGTAACTATAAAGATAATTTTATGACATGGGCTGCAGATGCATATATTGTCAAATCTTCAGACATGCTAGAGCTAAAGAATACAGTTAAAGAAGTATTGGCAAAAAAAGCGAAGGATTCCTGAATTAGCGTAAATGAAAAGAAGTTTTCAATGTGTCTAACATTAAACCAGGTTATTTCAAGTCAATTAATATTGAGAATATAAACATGCCTCTAAGCAATGTACTTACCATTATTCTGGCAGGAGGACAGGGGGAAAGACTTTATCCCCTGACAAAAGACAGAGCAAAACCTGCTGTGCCTTTTGGAGGTATATACAGAATAATAGATTTTACATTAAGTAATTGTCTCAATTCCGGATTGCGCAAGATAATAGTTCTGACTCAATACAAATCCTTTTCTCTCGATAGACATTTGAGGCTTGGATGGAGTATTTTTAATAGTGAATTAAATGAATATATAGAACAGATTCCCCCTCAGCAAAGGATCAGTGATCAGTGGTATCAGGGGACTGCAGATGCTGTCTACCAAAATATATATACACTTGAAAAGGAACAACCAGAAATGGTCTTGATGCTTTCCGGAGACCATATTTATAAAATGGATTACAGAAATATGATCCGTTTTCATCAGGAAAAGAAAGCCGATCTTACAATTGCGTGTATGGACGTACCACTAGAAGAAGGAAAAAGATTTGGTGTAATAGAAACAAATGAGGATAGTAGAATTACTGGATTTCATGAGAAACCGGCTGTACCAATCCCTTCTCCAAATAATCCGGATGCTACATTTGCTTCTATGGGAATATATTTGTTTAACACCAACACGCTCGTTAAAGCGATAATTGATGATGCCAAGCAGGATACAAATCATGATTTTGGAAAAAACATAATACCTGACATGATACATTCTAAGAGGGTTTACGCATACCCGTTTACGGATGAAAACAAGAGTGGCTTAAACTACTGGCGTGATATAGGGACCCTGGATGCTTACTGGGAGGCTAATATGGATCTTGTACAAATATCACCAGAATTTAATCTTTATGACAAAGACTGGCCAATCCGGACTTACAAAGCACAGTACCCCCCGGCAAAGACAGTTTATAAAAAAGATTTTCCAGGTGAGAGAACAGATATGATCCTCAATTCTATTGTATCAGATGGATGCATAATCAGTGGTGCAAAGATAGAGGGATGTGTCTTGTCACCTGATATTAGAGTTGGTTCTAACACAGAAATTTATGATTCAATTATAATGGAAGATGTCAGGGTAGGGCAGAACGTTAAGATTCGAAAGGCCATAATAGATAAATCGGTAAATATTCCAGACAATATGAAAATTGGTTTTGACAGGGATGAAGATATAAGGCATTTTACTGTTACTGATAGCGGTATCGTGGTTGTCCGCAAAGAAATGCAACTGGTTTAGAAAAGTATAGCATTTCTATACTTCCTTATCTTCTTAATCAGTCTGATTGTCAGTGTTTAGTTCCATTCGTTCCGGTATTAATATCCCGCCTGAAACAATTAATTTCATACCCTCTTCGATGCTGAGATCAGTTTCTTCTATATCTTGCTCTGGAAGATAAATCAAGAAACCTGAAGTAGGATTTGGTGTTGTTGGGATAAATATACTGGACAATTCTGCCCCATCTACCGTCTTTAAGCTACCTGTGACAAATGCAAATGCCTTCATTCCGACTCTTGGATATTCAACTATAACTACACGTTTGAAAGATTGTGTAGTCGGGAGACTTATAATTTCAATCAGTTTTTTTGACGATGTATATACATTTTTTATAATAGGGACATTGTTCACTATTCTTTCAAAGAAACGAATGACAAACTTTCCTAGAAAATTTGTTGCTACCACACCTATAAAATAGAGCGCTACAAATGTGAGTACAAACGCTACTGACGTGATGACAAACTCGTCAATTTTACTATTCGGAGAGAACCCGAAAGCACCGACGGCTCTTACTACCACCGGAGAAAGAATCCCTCCAATCATAGTAAATAAAAACTTTATTACAAAAAATGTAACGAAGACTGGTAAAACAACTAGTAGTCCAGCAATCATTTTTCTTCTGGTATTTTTCTTTAAACCGACAGTGTGAAGTCTTCCTGATTTCATTTTTGGTTTCATAATAGATAATCGTGATAGTTCAATAAATTAGATTATAAAAAATGCCAAATTGCTACCATTATACCTGCAAGGATAAAATTAAAATCTGTAATACTTTCACATGCGAACCCACTGGGTATAAGGCGCTTGTGATAGAGGTATAAATACCCACATGCGTACGCAACACATGGGAGAAGATAATATGAGAACCCGGAAGTCCAGCCGTTCATAGGGCTGATAATTAATAGTATTGTCAGTAATGTTAACATTACGACGAGAATTACCTTAGTATTATTTTTTCCTATTGCTATTGGTATTGTTTCCTTGCCAATTATCCTGTCACCTTGTACGTCTCTTACGTCAAGCAATACTGTCCTTGTGAAAACCATGCTGAAAGTAAATGCTAATACAACAGGAAGTGACGACAAGGAGGATTCTGCTGATCCCAGGAACGTAATTAAACCTGTGCTGACAGCCCATGCTATACTTATAAACATCTCTTTTGATCCCGGAATTTGTGCAAGACTTCGATACCTGAAAATACTGGTAAACCTCTTTGGGACTATAGAAACCCTGTACGCTATTCCGAACAAAGAGGCAAAAAAAATGCAGAAAAAAACGTCTATATTAACAGTAAATGCCAGAATCGTAGACAAGATGGCTGCTACAATACCGAGAACCATGAAGGTTACTTGATATTTCTCATACAATTTTGCCCTGGATGGTTCACTCAGGGCAGCAGCTTCCTTATTAGCAAAATAGTTTAAAACATACATTGAAAACAAAAATAGTGTTGCAATTGCACAGAATTTAACCCTGGGATTTATACCAAGCAAGACAGCGCTTGCATAGCTGAAACTTGCAGCTCCAATTCCAATATACATGAAACTGCCTATTAAGATTGTAATCGCTTTTTCAGTAAACGATTGCACCTTTTTGTTTTTTTCGCCTTGATAATTCTGTACCTTGTCAACAACCCTCTCGAGTAACCAGTTAGGTGTTGAAGCACCAGCTGTTATGCCAATGACACCATAATCTGCGAGTTTCTTTAGGTTCAATTCCTGTTCTGTCTCAACCAGGAATGCTGGCACACCTTTCTTTTCAGCGATTTGAACTAATCTATTTGTGTTTGCACTCCCTCTTCCACCAACGACAATCATTGCATCAACATCCTCGCTCAGGCTGATCACCTCTTCTTGTCGTCTTGATGTAGAACTGCATATTGTGTCAAACACCTTGTGGTTTTTATATCTGTGTTTTAGTTTATCAGCTATTAATGCAAAAGTATTCATGTCCTGAGTAGTTTGGGCAACAATACAAATTTTTTCCATATCAGGTAATTCTGATACTTCCTCAGGAGAAGAAACCACATAGCCTTTGCCGTTAGTATACCCAAGTAATCCAGTTACTTCAGCATGCCCTTCATCACCTACTATTACGGTAGAAAATCCTTCCTTCGCGTTTTCCTCAATAATTAATTGTACACGTTTCACGCGGGGACAAGTTGCATCACAGATCGCGGCGCCTGATGCTTCCAGTTCTTGTCTTCTTTTGGGTGTAATACCGTGTGCCCTGATAACTACAGTACTCTTTGACAAATCCGTGTCTTCCTTGAGGGCTCTGATTCCTTGTTTCTCCAGCTTTTCAAGTACCTGTGGATTATGTATCAACGGACCTTCTGTATAGATGGTGCCATCGCTTTCAACTTTATTAGCAGCATCTAATGCGTTGTCCATTGCCTTTCGTACACCCATACAAAAGCCTGCTTTTTTTGCTACTATAACTCGCATTTTTTGTCTATTTTATGGTTAAAATAAGCTGAGTGATTCTTATGTCAATACGTACCAAACTTGTATGTTCCGACAGCCTTTCTCACTCAATCTCTCACTGAAATATAATGAAAATGATTCTATCAACATGCAATTTTCTTGTCAAAGAAAATCAGATTTGATAGAATTGTCTCGACATCAATTGGTGGGTTGTGGGGATGGCTTTTCGCCGGTGAGATTAATGGCGCCATGCATACGATAACGACAAAGCTTATATTATTTGCAAGAAATTACCAAAAGAATATAAGGAGTATCTGATAATGGACTTGTATGAAACTATCAAAACAAGAAGAAGTATAAGGGCGTATAAAAAGGATCCGGTGGAAGACGATAAACTGGATAGAATTATTGATGCTGCACGGCTTGCACCAACTGCTGCCAATAAGCAGCCATTTTCGCTTATAGTAATTAAAAATGAACAGGTTAAACACAAATTAAAAGATGCTTATTCGCAGGAATGGTTTTACACGGCACCGGTAATTATATGTGCATGTGCATTACCAGACACAGCATGGAAACGAAACGATGGTAGGAGATACGTTGATGTTGATGTGGCAATAGCAATGGATCATTTGATACTTGCCGCTTCTGCTGAAGGACTTGGCACCTGTTGGATAGCCGCTTTCAAACCAGAGGTGGTGAAAGATGTATTAAACATACCTGATAATTTAGAGCCCTTGATTTTAACGCCCCTGGGTTATCCTGAGATCATTCCTGAACCAACTTTTCGAAAATCGCTTGGAGAAATGGTAAGAGAAATAAAGTGAATCTGCTGCAATTATCCATGCCTGATACCTCTCTACATTTCAGCGGGAAAATGTGTGACTTTCCGTACTTCAGTAGTGCCTCATTTGAGTAGTCTTACTATAATCAAAGGCAAAAGAGACCACAACAGTTCAGGTCTTAACATTTAATAAAATATTAATAGCTTCTTTAAGGTATAAAAAATGGCAACAGTCGCAATTTCAAGTTGTGATAATTATGAGTTAGAAAAAGTCAGCACGGCTGTGAAAAAATGTTTAAGTTTGATAGGTAATCTTGAAACCATTGTAAGGCCTGGGATGAAGGTGTTACTTAAACTGAATCTCCTTTCTGCCTCATTAGGGCCGGAGAGGGCAGTTAATACGCATCCTACCGTTATAAGGGCGCTTGTTGATATCTTTAAGAACGATTACGGGTGTGAGGTTTATATTGGGGATTCTTGCGGTAGCCTAAGGACCGGTTCTACGGATAAAGCTTTTAGGGTTACACAAATAGACAAGATTGCAGAAGAGACAGGTGCCGTCATCGTAAACTTTGATAAGGATGAAGCCCTTGATATAACAAATGAGAACGCAGTGATCTTAAAAGACTTCAAGATTGCAAAGACTGTAAAGTCGGTAGATGTTGTAGTGAATGTCCCGAAACTGAAAACACACGGTCTGACAAGGTACACAGGTGCAATCAAAAATATGTTCGGTTCCATACCTGCCAATGGGAAGAAAAATGTGCATCTGTTGGCACCAAAGAACAGATTAATGGCTCAGGCATTGGTTGATGTTTTTGAGATGGTACAACCACATATAACTGTAATGGATGCAGTTATTGGAATGGAGGGTAACGGCCCTAACGCCGGAGATCCGAGAAAGGTGGGATTAATAATTGCCGGTTATGATGGTATCGCATTGGATGCTGTGGCCAGCACTATAATTGGCTTTGATCCCATGAAAGTACCTATTATCAAGTATGCACATGACAGAAAACTTGGTACCGCAGATATGAATAAGATAGAAGTTTTAGGTGAGGAGATCAGCAAGGTTGTAGTTGCTGATTTTAAGAAACCCTCCAGCTCCGCACAGGATTTTGCGTCTAACTATATCCCAAACTTTATGCTTGCTAAAATGTTTGATAATAGTTGCTCATGTGTTTCTACGGTGAATGAACCAAATTGTACAAGATGTTATGAGTGTATCAGAAATTGCCCAGCTAAAGCAATGTCGGCTCCGGATGGTAAGGTGATAGTCGATGAGGATAAATGTATTGGCTGCTTTTGCTGTGACGAGGTTTGCAATTACAAGGCGATTGAGATGAAGCGCTCGTTTCTTGGTAATGTTTTCTTGAAAATGGCGGTCTTCTTAGGTGTGGAACGGTTACAGTAGTAAATATATAATCGATATAGAAAGCAATAGAACTGCTTCTTGTAACTGGATGATTAAAATGAAGTAATACTATTTTTTTGCAATATTAATTGTCATTGAAGCAGACGACAATTGATTTTCGCTTTGAACTTTTTTGGAAATTTCTTCTCTATTGATCGTGATGTGCCTTGGCGCATCAATCCCCAATTTGATCTGCTGTTTATTAATATCTATAACAGTTATCTTGATATTATCTTCGATTATGATGCTTTCACCTAACTTTCTTGTTAGTATAAGCATTTTTCACATTCCTGAATTTATATTAAAATTTTATCAAATGAGCCTTAAGTATGTTTCTTTTGCTAAACATTTTTATACAGTAGTTTATAAGTTTTACGTATTAAGTCAAGATGATTTACATTGAATTTGATGACATAATGCGGATATTCTCCCGTTTGGCAGGTAGAGCATTTTTTCATCTTTCACTATAACATCGATTTTTCCCACCGTTGTAACTACAACAAGCTCCGCTTTATAATTCATTTAGGATATTGATTTAATTTGTATGTATTTCGTTGAATTCGTTGTAAATAGCATTTCAAGGGTTTACAGGGCAGTTTGTAATTGACAGGTTTTGTGCCTTTTTGATATAAGACTACTAATAAAATTTCTTAATAATTAACAGGGGACAAGGCATGGCAACGATAGAAAAAACCACAGCAAGGGAAATACTTGATTCCAGAGGTAACCCTACAGTTGAAGTAGATGTAATACTGGATGATGGTACATTGGGCCGGGCGGCAGTTCCGTCAGGTGCGTCTACAGGTCGTCACGAAGCTTGTGAGCTGAGAGATGATGATCCGAAACGATATCTCGGAAAGGGAGTTACCAAGGCCATTAATAATGTAACAGAAATAATAGGTCCAAAAATAAAGGGTTTAGACCCATCCGAACAGGAAAATATTGATAAACTAATGATTGATCTGGATGGTACAGATAATAAAAGCAACTTGGGTGCTAATGCCATCCTGGGAGTCTCTATTGCGATAGCAAGAGCGGCCTCAAATATGTTAAATAAACCGTTGTATAGATATATCGGAAATAGTGATAACTATATCATACCTGTACCCATGATGAACATTATTAATGGCGGAGAGCATGCTGATAACAACCTTGATATTCAGGAATTTATGATCATGCCGGTTGGTGCTGACTGCTTCAAGGATGCATTAAGGATCGGAGCAGAAGTCTTTCATAGTTTGAAAAAAATCCTTAGCTCCAAGGGGTATAACACAAATGTAGGTGATGAGGGCGGCTTTGCTCCTGAGTTGAAATGTAATGAAGAGGCCTTGGAGACTATAATGGAAGCCATAATCAAGGCGGGTTATGAACCAGGCAAGGATGTATTACTGGCTTTAGACACAGCTGCAAATGAAGTTTATAAAGATGGTAAATATGTATTACAGGCAGAAGCTGATCCTGAAAAATCTATTGAAGGTATGATTTCATTCTATGATGATTTGATCTCTAACTATCCCATTTATTCAGTAGAAGATGGCTTGGCAGAGGATGATTGGGATGGCTGGAAGGCATTAACCGAAAAAATTGGCAACAGGGTGCAACTAGTCGGAGACGATCTATTCGTTACGAACATAGATAGATTAAAGAAGGGTATTGACCAGGGAATAACCAATTCAATATTGATCAAACTTAATCAGATAGGTACGCTTACAGAAACCATACAAACAATAGAGATGGCCAAATCAAATGGTTTTACTACAGTCATATCACATCGTTCCGGAGAGACGGAAGATACTATAATATCTGATGTTGCAGTAGCAACCAATGCAGGACAAATCAAGGCCGGTTCACTTTCCAGAACAGACCGCATATGCAAATATAATCAATTGTTAAGGATAGAGGAAGAACTTGGAGATAATGCTGTTTATGGTGCCGCTTCTTTGAAGATGAAATAATATATTTATCTTGAGCTCTAAACAATTGCTAGATATTTGCTTCCAACTATCTACTGAAATAAAAGAATTATGCTAAGGCGCTTCCTTTTTACCTTTTCTATAGCAACCTCAATAATAATTGTCTTTTCTGTTATCGTTACTCAAAAGAGAGAGGAGAGGATGACTCTTGAGGCAACACAAAAAGTGCTTGCGGAAAAAGTTGATTCTTTAAGGGTAGAAAACGAAAGACTCAAAGCAGAAAACAAAGCACTCGTAGATGACCCTATACAAGTAGAGAGAGAAGCCAGGGATAATTATGGATATACTAAAGAGGGAGAAACTACTTACAAAAAATACAAATTTAATATTTCAGAACCAGAGAGTGACAAGGAAGGTAGGTCAGCTAAGTCAGGTGGTCTGGAAGCATTCTTATTCGAAGGTCCCTTTCCGTGGCAGGTGCCACTCGGTCTGATAGTGATAGCTTCTCTATTTTTATTAGTTTCTTATAAATATGAACGTTAAATCTTATATTGATAAAATGGTAAGGGATGCCAAAAAGGCATCTCGTCTGATGGCCACTGCCGATACATCAGTAAAGAATGCTGCACTGGAGCAAATGGCGCTCAATTTCATTAACAGTAAAGAAATACTGATAGTGGAAAACGAAAAAGATTTAAGGGCTGCAGAGGAGAATGGATTATCTGCTGCCATGATAGATAGATTACGACTGACTGATCAACGTATAGAGGCTATGGCGGAGGGCATAAGAGAGGTGATAAATCTCAGCGATCCTGTTGGTGAAGTAATGGAGAAAATTGTACGACCAAACGGCCTTGACATTCAAAAGATCAGAGTTCCCATAGGTGTTATAATCATTATTTATGAATCACGGCCAAACGTTACGGCTGATGCTGCATCACTTTGCTTAAAAACAGGAAATGCGACAATACTTCGCGGTGGAAAAGAGTCGATACATTCTAATATTGCAATCTACCGGCAAATAAGCACGGCACTTGAAAAGGTTGGACTTGATAAAAATGCAATTCAGGTCATAGAAACTGCCGACCGTGAAGCCGTTGGACACCTTCTCAAATCAGATGAATATGCGGACTTGGTCATTCCCAGAGGTGGGGAGAGCTTGATACGAAACGTTGTTGAAAACTCTACCATTCCGGTCATAAAACATTACAAAGGTGTTTGCCATGTCTACGTGGATGAACATGCTGATACGGATATGGCAAGAGAAGTATGTTTGAATTCAAAGCTGCAGAGACCGGGTACTTGCAATGCAATGGAAACTATGCTGGTGCACGAGAAGATATCCGGCACATTCCTTCCTGATATTTACAAGGGGATGTCGGACGCCGGCGTAGAATTGCGTGGGTGCGAAAAAAGCCGTAAGATCATTCCTGAAATAAAACAGGCTGTCGAAGAAGACTGGTCTGCAGAGTATTTAGACAAGATACTTTCCGTAAAAGTTGTTTCTTCCATCGATGATGCTATTGATCATATTTCAGTTTATGGTTCTTCTCATTCAGATACTATAGTAACTGACGATAAATCCAACGCGAATAAATTTACAGATGAGGTTGACTCTGCTGCTGTATACGTTAACGCCTCCACGCGCTTTACTGATGGCTTTGAATTCGGGATGGGTGCGGAGATTGGCATCAGTACTGATAAACTTCATGCCCGCGGACCAATGGGTCTTAAAGAGCTTACATCATACAAATATATCATCCATGGCACAGGACAAATTCGCTAGTAATGGTCTGCAAAACAGATGATACTGGTATAATGATGAACACCTGTCGTCATTTTAACTTGATTTTTCACGTCTCTTGAGCTATCTTCCCTGTTCAACCATTTTGGCCATTTTCTCTAATTTGAAAGATTCTGGAATTATTTTTTAGGGGTTTACTATGAAAAGAAAACTTTTACCAATATTTTCTTTAATGATTTTGTTTTCGCTGATAGCAGGTTGTTTGCAACTTCCATCCAGAGTTATTCCACACCACGTAAATCTGGAAGAGGAGTTTCAGATGGGGAAATATGTGCCAAAAATTAAAAACTTTTTTATTATACTGGATGCCTCATCATCTATGAGTGTGCCATATGCAGGTAAGGGTGGGGGAGATTCCAAACTTACGGTTGCTACGAACTTTTTAAGGCATATGAACAGTACTATGCCTGAGATGGAAGTTATCGGTTCCCTTCAAACGTTCGGTCGTGGAATTGAGGTGCCGATGAAACAGACAGAGACCGTATATGGAAGAACCGCTTATTCCAGGTCCGGTCTGGAACAAAGCTTAGATAGCATAAATTTTCTTGCCGAGGGCAACAGTCCGGCTGGGCTTGCAATTAGAGAAACCGGTGATACTATCGGATCTATTGAAGGTACGAATGCTGTGATCTTTATAAGTGATGGTGAGCATCTGGAAGGGGATCCTCTTGCGAAGGTCAGGGATATAGAAAACAGTTATGGCGGATGGACCTGCTTTTATACGGTTTGGATAGGAAATAATCCCGAAGGTGAATCATTTATGACAGAACTTGCCGGAGGAATGGATTGTGGTTTTTCAATGTCTGTTGAAGGAATTGCTTCAAACGAAGAGATGGTTGACTTTGTAAAGCAAGTATTTCTTACAACTGAAATCGACAGCGATGGAGATGGCGTTCCGGATAGTCTTGATAAGTGTCCTGATACCCCGATTGGAGTTGATGTAGACGAATCTGGATGTCCCATTGTTGCCCAGATAGATCGTGACAGTGACGGTGATGGGGCGTTTGATGATGTTGATGAGTGCCCTGATACGCCGGTAGGTGCTATTGTTGATGACAGAGGGTGCTGGGTTGTCAAAGGTGTCCAGTTTGATTATAAGAAATGGGATGTCAAACCACAGTTCAATTCAAATCTCGATAATATAGAAAATATTTTGAAGAAGAACTCTGGAATGAAGATAAGAATAGAGGGACATACAGACGATATCGGATCAGCAAAATACAATATAGACCTTTCAGGTAAAAGGGCTAAGGCAATTAAAGACTATCTGGTTGGCAAAGGTATAGAACCGTCACGAGTTACTACAAAAGGACTTGGGTATGCTAAACCAATTGCAGATAATGATACAGCTAAGGGGCGCGCCTTGAACAGAAGGGCTGAAATAATACCGGTGAAATAGTTGAGTTTGGTCAGCAGCTGCTCAGAAAGGTTCTGGGTGAATACAGAATCTTGAGAGTTTTTAAAGCATTAGTTTCTCTCATTGCCATGCATATAAAAATGTATGGCAATGAACAATATGGCAAATGAGCAATAGCCTATAGCAAAATTACTTGCTGCCCCACATCCGAATACACTAACAACACCATTAGGCGTTAGCTCATATGCATGTATAATACCTACAAAAGAGAGAAATGCTGCTCCCAGCGACCAGATACATGCCATTAAAAACTTCCTTTCAATTAAGAAGACAGAAATGGAAGCCAGTATCATAGACGTAAAGATGAAGCCTCTTTCGAGTGATATCATTCCGTGAATTGCCAGATTATTGGTAAACGCATCCTTGCCAACTATGAAGAGAGTTGTTCCGGCTGACCTGAGTGTGCTCTCAACCATTAACAATCCCCATGCCGCAATGGCAGGGAAGAGCCCCATTGCAACCGCCATGGCGTGATGCTTTGGCGTCTCCTGGAATGCCTGAGCCACTATCACTATTCCAATCCACAGCAGTATTCCTATTCCTGCTTCAAGAGGAACAACTTTTAGGATAACGGTTATAACTCCGCTCAGGCAGATGATAGCGACGAAGACACCGTTAAGGATAGAATATCCGGTCCTGGCTCCAATAGCTTTCCAACCCGGATGGCCTATATATATAGTCGTAGGAAAGCAACTGCCAAATAACGAAGCTACAACAGAGCCAATCCCGTTAGTTAACAGTGATGGAAATGTATCGTACTTATCTCCAGCTGCCTCAGCACTTTCAAGGTTTTGTAATGAACCTACGACATTAAACACTCCCATCGGTACAATGATAGAAATATATTGAAGTACATATTTGCTCTGGATCAAGTCAATCATATTTCCACCACAAAACTGAGGCGGTGAAAAGTGGAATAATCCATCTCCGTTCACAATATTTCCACTATCTATGTAACCTGTTATCCAGGCCAATCCGGTACCAACCCCGACGGCAATCAAACCTCCCGGTAGGCCCAGAGGGAATCTCACTTTCGAAAAATATTGGACAAGTATAAATGCAAGAGGAAAGAAGGCTATAATTGGTTTCTCGAAAATCTTAAATGCAAAATCCATTGAGATAAATGTAATAGCAATTCCTGCAAGTGTAGAGAGCAGGGCTGCTCTTGGAGTGATACGTCTCAACCAGCTTCCGATCAGGGCTCCCAGCATCTCTATTATTCCACTCAGGAAGCAGGCAATCATGCCAACTTTCCACACCAGATATGGATCCTTTGTGTCATTATATACTGGAGCCATTATGAAAAAGATAAAGGCAAAGAGGCTAACCGTATTGATTCCGTAAGGTAATGCGGTTACATCATCTCTCTGGGTATTGATTGCAAGTTTTCTAGCCTGCCATGAATAAAAGATGTTTCCTAATAGTATAGAAATTGCCGCGCCTGGAAGTATCACTCCAAAAATTAGTTTATCGGGCATGCCACATAGCATTCTACAGAGACTTACTATGAGTATCAGTTGTACAAGATTGTCTATGGCAAGACCAAAGAATCCGTCTATATCTTTCCTTGCAAATAATGGGTAATTCATAGTTTTTTTAAGCTTGCTTTAGAATGAGGTAGTCTGTTATAGTTAGCTCTGAAGTACCACAGGGACCAATTTATGATTAAAAAGAAACCACTGCTAGAAAGTCTGTATGATGCTGTTGATCGTGAAGAGGAAGCAAATACTCAATTCTACGATTATACTATAAAATCTCTGAAATACTACAAGTGGTTAGGCGAAGACAAGAAAGAAAAGGTGCAGGATATAATAGCGAAATTAAGGGATGATACCCAAAGGCATAAGAGCATGATTGAGAAATTAATACAACATGTAGAATCGAGTGATAAAAATGTATTCTAAGGAAGCTCTCTCTGATATATTTGAAAGAGTTTTACAGTTTGAAATAGATGCAGAGTCAATATATAACGAGTGTATAGAAAAGCTGGAAGATGAGACTGCTATCGATATTCTGCAAACTATCAGAAATGAAGAAAGAGGCCACATAGAGCTTGCAAGACGTCTTATAGAGATAATACAGGATTAACGTTTACTTGGACTTTTCAACATACCTCATTCTTAAATCATAAAGAGCAGTCTCCAATAGTTTTGTTTCATCATCAGTAAGATTTCCGCTAGTCTTATCTTTAATTATCTGTAACGTGTCAATCGTAAACTTTGCCTGATCAAGGTTCTGATCTTTTGTTTTGAGAAATGGATTTTCCACTTCTCCCAGGCTCATTAATGCTTGAGTAACAAGGCTTGATGCAAATAAGGAAAAGCTTGCTTCAGGAATTTTCGAGATTTTTTTTTGTGTCAATTTTTCCGTATCATTCAACTCTTTATCCAGATCTGAACCTGACTGTTTCAATTCACTATCCATTATTACTACTCCTTCAAATTATATCGTATTTCCTTGCGAAATATTATTGCCAGCATCTATTGAAGCTTTAATGAATTCGCTAAAGAGAGGATGCGGGCTAGTTGGTTTAGATTTGAACTCGGGGTGAAATTGTACTGCCACAAACCATGGATGGTCTTTCAGCTCTATTATCTCCACCAATTCGTTATCTATAGTAGTACCACTGCAGATCATACCTTTAGCTGCAAAGATATCTCTATATTTATTATTGAATTCGTACCTGTGCCTGTGTCTTTCAGAAATGATTTCCTGATCATAGCTTTTACGGGCAATAGTATTCGGTTCCAGTTTGCACTGTTGCGCACCCAATCTCATGGTACCTCCCATTTTATCAATATCTTTCTGATCTTCTAAGAGGCATATAACAGGCTCTGGAGTATTATCGTCAAACTCTGTGCTGTTTGCATCTTTCAAGTTACACACGTTTCGTGCAAACTCTATAGAAGCGCAATGCATTCCTAAGCACAACCCAAGATATGGAACTTTATTTTCTCTTGCATATTTTATCGCTTCTACTTTTCCCTCAATTCCTCTCTCTCCAAATCCACCAGGTATTAATATTCCACTACATCCTTGAAGGTGCTTCTCAGCACCGTCCTTTTCAATGTCCCCGGATTCAATCCTTTTTACTTTTACCCTTGCCGCGTTGCTGACACCCCCGTGTGTTAATGCCTCATAAATAGATTCGTAAGCAGATTGGTGTTCGATATACTTACCTACTAGAGCAATTGTAATTGTAGTCTCTGTGCTTTTAAGTATGTCCAGCATATTGAGCCATTTGTCAAGGTGGCCTCCGTTTGAATCTAGATGAAGCTTTTTTAAGATTATCTTGTCGAGACCTTCTCTAACGAGTAGTAAAGGAATTTCATAGATATAAGGTTTTACATCTTGTTCCTCGATGATTGATTCTTTATCTACGTTACAGAAAAGAGAAATTTTCTCTCTTATTTCATCTGAGATTGCCTTTTCTGTCCTGCATATTAGAATGTCTGGCTCAATTCCAGCTTGTCGTAACATACCAACACTATGCTGTGTTGGTTTTGTCTTTATCTCATCTGCCGCCCGGAGATAAGGTATCAGCGTTAGATGTATATACAGAACATTTTCTCTGCCAATTTCGCGACCAAATTGTCTAATTGCCTCTACAAACGGCTGGCTTTCAATATCTCCTACAATACCGCCTATTTCAGAGATCACTATGTCTGTGTCATCAGTGGCCAATTTGCGTATACAATCTTTTATCTCATTTGTTATGTGAGGTATTACCTGTATGGTTTTCCCCAGGTACTTTCCCTGACGTTCCTTTGTTATCACAGAGTAATAAATTGAGCCGGTAGTACAGTTGCAATTTCTGTTTGTTGTGGCATTTGTGAATCTCTCATAGTGTCCCAAATCAAGATCTGTTTCTGCACCGTCTTCGGTGACGTAAATCTCTCCATGCTCAAAAGGACCCATCGTGCCTGGGTCTACATTGACGTAAGGGTCAAATTTCTGCAAGCTTATCTTATAGCCATGACTCTCTAAAAGCATGCCGATCGATGCGGCATTCAAGCCTTTTCCGAGAGAAGAAACAACACCACCTGTAACAAATATATGCTTTGTCATATACGATATTTCTCCAAGAATCGTTCAAAATCTTCTGGCGTATCTACACCCTCACAGGTACTGGGTGTGACAACGACCTTAATTTTATATCCATTTGAAAGGACTCTAAGTTGCTCCAGCTTTTCCAGCTCTTCTATCTTTGGTACTGGTAAGCTTGAAAATGACAGCAAAAAGTCCTTTCGATACATATATATACCAAGATGTTTCAAGAAATGAAATGATGTATTATTATCGGTATTAGATTCATCTAATATTTCTTCTGCCGCAGAACAACTTGAATGAATATTTTCGTCTCTGATGAACGGAATTGATGCCCTGGAAAAGTACATTGCATAACTGTTTTTGTCTATAACAACTTTTACCGCATTAGGGTCGATGAATTCTTCTACGGTTCTTATCTTGTTTGCAAATGTGCAGACTACCGCTTCCTTTTCAGCGTACATAGCATCAATCAAATCATCTATCATGCTTCCTTTTATGTCTGGTTCATCTCCCTGTATATTCACTACAAAATCTACATCCAGGCTGGATGCTATTTCTGCGACTCTGTCTGTTCCGGATGTGTGATTTATGGACGACATTTTAACGCACCCTCCAAAATCCCTTACCACTCTTGCTATACGTTCATCGTCTGTAGCGATAATAACCTCATGAACATTCTTGGCCTCCATTACTTTCCTGTACACGTGTTCTATAAGATACTTTCCTGTCTGTTCTCTGGCTTCGCTTTTAATTAATTTACCTGGAAGTCTGGTAGATGCATATCTTGCAGGAATAATGGCAACCGTCTTTGGCATATCTATAATGATTTAGCTTCTATTGTTTAAAGCATTTAATTCTAAACGGTACAGCTGTTTAGTATATTTATTGTATTCCATTCTAAAGAGAACATTATAACCACACAGGGGGTACAGTCAACTAAAATAACAGGCTAAATCCTTAATGTTAAAAGACTTAAAAAGCATTTTTTGAGTATGGTATCAAAATAATTTCTCAAATAAGTGCAATGTTGCATAGTATTTGTTGTAGATAGCACTTTTGTGTATAGAAGTAGTACAAAATTTAAACAAATAGCCACAGGTATTTTATCTTATATTAAGGACAGGTTTTTTATGAAACCCTAAGTCATATATATTTCATGGTTTAGAAAACATGATAAAACAAAACAACAGATCATGGCGTTGGCATGTAAATCGCTTATTCTAAGTAAAGATATTAAATTTAAGTAATTTTTTAGGAAGGGATAAAGCTATGGTAGAAAAATTAAGCTACGACTTGAATCATGAATCAGTTATTGACAAAGTGATAGATTCTGTTAGAGCCAACAGGCTAAATGTAGATATAAAGAATAATGCGGATTTTACGATGATGGACTTGGTTAGTGTTTTTGAGGATGAAGCAGTTAAGGTTTGCTCGAATAAACGCATAGCACATTTAATTGCTTTGGAAGCAATAAATGATTATGTAGAAGGGCATGTTGATAATATAAAAATTTCTTAGTTATTAGCGATTTTATAGTATTTAAATATAATCGCAAATTCAGACACGAGACACTTAATCAGGTAAATTTCTTGTAATATCAGCACTTTCTGCAAGGTTTAGAAGCCAGGGATTCAGTCTGGTTTGTACTTTTTGTACAGTGATAAACTTTACGAGATCGTCTTTTACCTCACTAAACTTTTTAGTACTTCTAGGTATACGCTTTTCAAGTTTAATGATATGGTAGCCATTATCAGTTTTTGTTATATCACTGATTTCTCCATTTTTTAAGTTTGCTACTGCTTTACCCATGGTGCCTTCGGGTCCAAATGGACGCATTCTACCTCCGCGTGCAGCAGAATTCCTATCAATAGATTCTTTCTTTGCCAGTGATTCAAAATTAGCCCCTGTTTTAAGTCTTTCCAGGTTTCTTTCTGCATCTCTGATAGTACGAAATACTATCTGTCTGGCAAGGATTTTTTCTCCAAGTTGGTCTTCAAAAACTTCATGTAACTCTGCATCAGTAATTTCTACTGTTTCTCTTATAATTTTCTCCGCTAACAACTCCGCTTCAATTTGGCCATTTGTAAGTTTAAACATCTTCGCTATATTTTTTCTATACTGTTCCAATGTCATACTCGCTTTTTCAAGCTCACGCTTAAGATCCTGCTCGTCCTTCAAGCCGCCTTGTTTCATTTGTTGTTGTATTTGGGCATTAATATGTAATTCAACTCTCTCCGCAATTTCTTCTTCTGATATTGTAAGGTTGCGTTTTTCAGCTTCCTGTTTTACAAGTGTTCTTCTTATTATTCGTTCAAGGCCCTCTGCTCCGTTTATATTTATAAGTACGTTAGCAAGCGTATCACGGCTTATCTCTTCTCCATTTACGACCGCGACCACTTCGCCATCTAGCTTAACGTCCGAACCAAAAGTTACATTGCTACTAATCGTGACAAGTGTAACGAGTACTGCACCAAATATAAACGCTATGTTTTTCATAACACTAAGGTTCCCTTATAAAAGTCAGAAATTTAAAGAAATGGCTAAAAAACTACCAAATAAAAAGTAACATAGGAGTGTGTTGGTGTCAACTTCAATTTATGTATGATACTTGGTAATAATATGTTTCTTAGACTTAAAAGGCGATAGCTTCTTCCTCTATAATTTAATAACTGATCTTGGGCAGGCAATTCATTATAAATAAATTCAGGAGAGGGGGGGTATCAGAAAGGAATATTGTATTAAAATGAATGTCGGTGAACACTCTATAGAGATATTGAAATACAGCTGAAGAAAAGACAATGCCGAATAATGACTTAGCTTGTCTGCAACTCGGCATTGTCTAAGAATCGAAGCAGGCCATAAGCCGAGTTCTGTTTTTGATGACCATTAATCTAGTTCCGATGTTACCATCGGAATCAAGCGGCTTACCCGGAGGTTTAAAAGCGGATCACTTTATTCCTCTCTATTTAGCCTTTCTCCCAGCGGGGTTTACCGTGCCTCTCCAATCACTCAGAGAGCGGTGGGCTCTTACATTAAGCCGTTTATTGCCCCACCTTTTCACCCTTACCCGGTGAGGTTATCACAAGGCGGTATATTTTCTGTGGCACTTTCCTTGGGATCACTCCCACTCTGCGTTACAGAGCGCTGTATCCTATGGAGCTCGGACTTTCCTCTTCAAAGATTAATCATATGATAATCTCTGCAGCGGCCATCCTGCCTGCTTCTCAATCGCTATTCTCTTCAAGATAGAGTATTCGACTACAGCTTCTACAGAAAACTAACTCTTTATTACCCATAAGTTCGTTTAGTGTCTGTGTAGTGATATTCATAGAGCACCCACCGCACACGTTGCCAACTACAGGAACAATGGCTTTCCCGCCTTTTATATTAGCTAACCTGTTATAATTGCTCAAGGAGTGTTCATCCAACAAGTCTATATATTTTTTTTGTTCATTCTTTATATTTTCAATCTCAATATCAGCCTCTTTTACCTCTGCATCTACACTGTTTATGAGATTTTTCAGACTCTCCTCTTCATTCTTTAAGGCCTCTGTCGCTTTTACACATTCTTGATTAGCCGTTTCCAATCTTGACATCGTGTTCAGAATTTCATCCTCTAATATTGACATATCTGCTTTCTTGCTGCCTATTTCTGTAGTCAAAGCAGAATACTCTTTATTTGTTTTGATAGAATTCAACTGAACATTATACTTGGTTATTTCTCCTTCATTAGTCTTTAGGTCCAGCTCTTTTCTGTCAATATCCTTCTGTACTTCTATTTTCTCTTCTTGCTTTTTTTCAGCAAGTACTCTTTCTTTTTCTATCTGAGCTTTCTTTTTTTGAACATCCCGTTTTCTGAGCTCTTGAGATGTTTCTAGTCCGCTTATCTTGTTTTTTAACGACTGTACTCTTTTTAGTACATCAATTTTATCTATCATTACCTCTTCCTGTATCCATGAAATGTGTTATTTACTAACCTTCTCCAACACTATCTAAAAATCCTTCCAGCTTTCTGCTTCTGATAGGATGTTGTAATTTTCTTACCGCTTTTGCTTCGATTTGTCTTACTCTTTCACGAGTTACCATAAACCGTTTGCCAACTTCTTCTAGTGTATATGTATAGCCATCTCCAATGCCATAGCGAAGCTTAATTATTTCCCTTTCACGATAGGTTAGTGTTTCCAGCACGCTTTCAATCTTCTCTTTAAGCATTTCCTGGGCGGCAGCAAAAACAGGTGATTCCGCTTTGTCATCTTCTATAAAATCACCAAAAGCACTATCAGCACTTTCTCCCACTGTTCTATCAAGAGAAATTTGATGTCTTGAAATTTTTAATACCCTTCTTGCTTCAGACACAGAAATTTTTATTTCTTTTGCCATTTCTTCAATACTAGGTTCTCTTCCGTTCTCTTGCAGTAGTTTTTTTGAGACATTTCTTATTTTGCTCATTGTCTCAATCATATGCACAGGTATTCGGATAGTTCTTGCTTGGTCCGCAATTGAGCGAGTTATGGCTTGTCTTATCCACCAGGTAGCATAGGTACTGAATTTGTAACCTCTTCTATACTCATACTTATCAACTGCTCTCATTAATCCAGTATTACCTTCCTGTATGAGATCCAGAAAACTTAGGCCGCGATTTCTGTATTTTTTCGCAATGCTTACTACCAATCTCAGATTTGCACTGGAAAGTTTTCTCTTTGCAATTTCATGCTGCTTAAAAACATTGTCAAATGACTCAACTCGTTGGTTTAACCGTTCAGATGTTTCAAGCACCAAATCCTCATACTCGCTCAATTCAGATTTCAAGGCTCGCAATTTGTCCTTCTTCGTATCACGTTTTTCGTATAATAAAATCTGTTTTTTTACACTACTCATTCCAGAGGAAATTTCCTGTAAGCGTATCATTATTGGCTGTAGCTTCTTAGTACGAATGCAAAGTTCTTCAATAATTTCAGAACCTTTTCTCTGGCGGTTCCTTACATTTTTAAGGAGTCTGTACCGGTCTTTTGCAGATGTTCTTTTAAGTTTTATTTGTCCATAATCCTCTCTGTTTTTCTTTAAGAGAGTTCTTAATACTTTTGCATGTACCGGGAATTGTTTAAGAAGTTTTTCCTTCTGATTGTCAAATTCAATATTAATCGCTAAAGTACGATCAAAAGGTAGATCTCCATTAGAAATATCTTCAAGTATCTTTAAACAGATTTCCTGTGAAAAGTCAGATTTAAGCACTTTTCTATGAAAGTTTTTTCTCGTCACCTCTATTTTTTTGGCTAATGCTATCTCTTCTTCCCGTGATAACAGGGGTATTACCCCCATTTGTGTTAGATACATCCTTATAGGGTCATCAATTTTTTCTGAAGCAGCTGATGCGGCACCTATTTTTGTTTTCGAATTTCCCTTTGACTCATCATCATCTGTCTCTGCCGCATCACGAGCCTCGATCTCAGATTCTTCTATAAGGTCGATACCAAGCTCATCCAGCATTATCAATGTTTCATCAATCTTTCCAGGCTGAGTTAATGTGTCATCCGGCAGGATTTTGTTTAACTCTTCGTAAGTTACAAATCCTTTTTCCTTACCTTTTGTTACAAGCGCTTTAATTTTTTGACTCGTTTTGTCCATTTATATAGAGTCTCCTATCTAATAATTACTAAAAGTTTGTTTATCCAGATTTCTTTAAAGAATGAATAGTCATA
>JABGRF010000377.1 GCA_018648405.1 Candidatus Scalindua sp. | reverse complement strand
GAATTGATAAACCGGCAATAATAAAGTAATCGGCCAGCTTTTTACTGAATCTGTTCGGATTGAATATAGATCCTACTTCCCATATTGAATCCAGGAGATAGAGGACTATTGCTGCTATAAAAACAAATTGTATCGGACTGAACATGGTTACTTTAAAAATTATTTATCATAGTGAGCCAAAACGGCGCTATGTATATGTCTGATAAATGTTTACACAAAGCCATGATGGCTGTGCAAACTAGATAAACATATTATTTTATACATAAAATGCAATTAATCAAACAAAAAAAGCATTGTACACGCGACGTTACATATACACATAAAGGAACAGGCAGCATTATGTTTCTTCTCCTTTTCGTGCTAGACCTATTTTCTTCTTGATTTCCATTCTTGTTTTTGTAGCATGCAGCGAGTTTCATAAACGGAATTGCGTTTTAGTATATCTCTAATCATTTATTAAGGTTATAAAAAATGCAAAAAAATATCAGTGTATGGAATAAGTTGTTTGTTGCTTTTGTGATGCTGTGGACAGTGTTTGCTATATTTATCTTTTACGGTACATTTCATGATATTTCCAGTGATTGGGACAAAATTGAAACAAAAGCTGTAGAGAAAAGTACAGACAGTGAAGAACAAAGGCTGGATCATTCAGTTGCGCATGCGCTAATGAAGGAAGAGAAAAGTAAGGCGAGAATTCTGTTCTTGGAATTATGGGTTCTTCCTCTCGTCTTAGTCTACTGTTTGGGGCAGATTGCAGGCTGGACTGTCAAAGGATATTTGAAAAAAGAAGAGGCAGGCTAGACCAGTGTTTTCTCCAACAAATTATGTCTCTTATTAGTAAAATTTAATAAGAGCAAACATAGCCCCGCGAAGATAAATTACTGAATGGTCCCATCCACAGATAACCTGGTTGCAGATTGAAAAGGTAGTGCTTACATATGGAAAATTTGTTTTCATGGTAAGCCATTGAGACTAACCGCTTATATTAAACGTTCTGGTCATTCTAAAGAATCTCCTAAGATGGCGTTTAAAGTTCAAACCGGTTTCTTCAAGGCGATGGGCTTGTGACTCGACAATTTTTTTCATAAATCTCTCATCATTCTTGAGATTGGAATCAAAAGTATTTTTATCCATAATGTTGAGCTTGCAATCTGTAAGAGCTATTGCGGTTGCAATACGTTTGTTTCCGGTTATTAATGACATTTCACCAAAGGAATCACCTGAATCAAGGGTCGCCAATATTATCTCATTGTTTTCTGCACTCATCACTATTTTTACCCTTCCCGAATCTATAAAATACATCTCCTTGCCTTCTTCCTTCGCGTTAAAAATAACTTCTCCGCTTTTATAACGTCGTTTATTCTCGCTAAAAATCAAGCCATCCAGAGTCATCATTTTTTGTAACCTCCCTTAAGCCACGCACAAGATTAGAAACTTACACTTACGTACATAAACAACTATTGTATATCATGCTGAGAAAATATACAAGTTCAGGAATGTCTCCTGTTATGTCAAATGGAATATGTAAGTAAATCAGATCATGGGCAGCAGGATTTATCTTAGAAGGCATATGGACGGGTAGATAAACGACTACAAACGTTTTTTGTTGGTAATGCTTAATAAGAGCATGCATAACCCTGTGAAGATAAGCAGTGAAGCAATATTACTGAATGATCCCATCCATTGGTATCCTATCTCAAGCGTGGTAACAAATGTTCCACTGTATGATGCCGTTAGCGCCAGCCCGACGCCTACAAGCGCACTTCCGGCTATCAAACCGGAACTGAACAGGATCCCACTTTCACGTTTCGCCTTGAGGAGATTCTCATCTGCTGTTTTTTCAGTTAAGTATCGAAGTAGTCCACCTGCCATTATAGGAGTGGTGAGATATAATGGTAAATAGACACCTACCGCGAATGGGAGAGAACGAATACCAACAAGCTCTACAATAGCTGCCAGGAAAATTCCGATAATCACAAATCTCCATGGAAGGTCACCCGTAATTACACCTTTAACTACCAGTGACATCAGTGTTGCCTGAGGTGCCGGTAATGCCTCTGATCCGATTCCTACACCTTTATGGAGTCGTAATATAACCCAGCCAACAAAGATTGCAGATGTGAGTACTCCGATAAACTCGCCAATTTGCTGTTTCCATGGTGTGGCTCCTACCAGAAAACCTGTCTTCAAGTCCTGTGATGTGTCTCCGGCAATCGCAATCGATATGCAGACAACGGCTCCAACGCTCAGTGCTATTACCATGTGTGCATCTGATGTCCAGCCCAGAAGTGAAAAGATCAAACTTGTTAATAATAGTGTGGTAATCGTCATACCGGAAACCGGGTTTGAGGATGATCCGATGAGACCTACAATACGTGATGATACAGTAACGAAGAAGAATGAGAAGATTACCATAAGAAATGCTACTAATAGATTGGGAATGATTCGTATTTCAGTTGCAGTCCAGAAAGAGAGTACCAGCCACAGGCATATTCCTAATATGACAGCACCTCCGATAACAACTAGCATGGGAAGGTCTCTGTCTGTTCTCTCCTCGTTCTTCCTGTTCTTATTTGATACCTTCCTCAAGCCTGTTTTGAATGTCTCCACTATGGTTGGTATTGCCCGAACTAAAGTTATCATCCCGCCGAAAGCGACTGCACCGGCACCGATATATCTGATATAGTAGTGCCATATCTCTTTAATACTCATCTGAGAGATCAGGATTTTAGCAGGGTAGATCGGCTCGGTAGAGTCTTTACCAACCGCCATAATCAACGGTATTATCACTAGCCAGGCCAGGGCGCCTCCGCTTAACATAATGGCAGAAATCCTGGACCCGATAATGTACCCTACTCCAAGAAGGGCTGGTGTGATCTCTCCGATTATTTTACCTCCTTTATAGAATGGGATGTCCCATGAAGGTCTGAAGTTCCAGAGCTTCAGGCCGTTCATCAGGAATTCGTAAAGAGCGCCTATACCCAATCCCATAAACACGGTTCTTGCTTCTGTTCCTCCTTTGTCGCCAGCCACCAATACCTCTGCACATGCAGTGCCCTCAGGGTATGGTAGGCGTCCGTGCTGTCGGGATATAAGAAGACTTCGAAGGGGTATCATAAAGAGTACACCTAACAATCCACCCAGAAGTGAGAAGACAAATATCTTGGTCAGTTCAGGTTTCATTCCCCAGATGATGAGGGCGGGAAATGTGAAGATGACTCCGGCCGCCAGAGATTCACCAGCTGATCCTACCGTCTGGACCATGTTGTTTTCAAGGATGCTGCCTTTACCTAAAATGCGGAAAATTGCTACAGCCATAACGGCTACCGGAATAGACGCACTCACGGTTAAACCCACCTTGAGTCCTATATACGCATTGGCAGCGGCAAATATGATTCCCAGGATTATTCCAGTGAAAACAGCTTTGAAGGTAAATTCAGGAAGGTATTCATGTTTACCTATATACGGTTTATACTGATCACCCGGGATTTCCCGGTATGCATCTGAAGATAGTTTCCGTGTCTCTTTTTCCATTTTTGAAATATCCTGCTACAAAGATACTAAGGAGTCAATGCATAAGCTTAAAGGGCATAATAAAGCATTTATTTGCTTGTTTTACAACTTTCTCTTTTGGATTCTGTTACTCTTTGTGACTTGGTGCCTTTGTGGCAATTGTACATGTTTTTTAAATCCCTTGAAAACTAAGGCTGAATTGATATAATTGCAAAAAATATAACTCCTTTAGTCTTTTAATCTTATGTGATTTAATCAGTTATGGGAAAAAGTGACGAAAAATATGTGCAAGCTCCTTTGGGCATGAAAGATATCTTCCCTGAGGAGAGGTTGTTGTGGATAGAGATGGAAAATGCCGCAAGGGAAGAGTTTGAAATAGCCGGGTATCATGAGATAAGGACACCCGTTTTTGAAGATACACGTCTCTTTGTAAGAAGCATCGGGGAAGCGACTGACATAGTAGAGAAAGAGATGTACACTTTTGGTGATTCCGCCGGGACATCCATTACGCTTCGCCCTGAAAATACAGCATCCGTAATGAGGGCGTATTTACAATATGAGCTATATAAGACAAAGAAGTTTCAGAAGTTTTACTATATCGGGCCGATGTTCAGGAAAGAGCGTCCTCAGGCTGGCAGATTAAGACAGTTTCATCAAATGGGCATAGAGGCAATCGGATCTTATGATCCATTGCTGGATGTAGAGACTA
>JABGRF010000190.1:1596-4238 GCA_018648405.1 Candidatus Scalindua sp. | reverse complement strand
AAGAATATAGCCCTTAGTGAAGTTCTTGGGCAGATTGAGATTGAAAAGAAACAGATAAAGGACAATGTTATCGCCAATGCGGAAAATTTGCTGCTACCTATTGTACAAAAACTTAGACTAAAAGGGGAATCACGTAAGTATGTACAGCTACTACAGAGAAACATACAAGATTTGACATCCTCATTTGGACCAAAACTGACCGAAAAAAGAGCCAATTTATCTACCAGAGAGATTGAAGTTTGTAATATGATAAAAAATGGCCTTGTGAACAAAGAGATAGCAAGTCTTTTAAATATCTCGCTCGGAACTACAGAAAAGCACCGTAACAACATTAGAAAAAAACTACATATCGTAAATAAGGATATCAACCTATCCTCTTTCCTGAACTCGCTGTAGTTCAATATCCATACCACATGAACGCCGTGTATTTTATATACATGTTGCGTACCCATTAAAGCCATGTTGTTTCCCATGTAAGATCTGATATTATTTAGCAACTTCCAAAATAATACAGTTCAATAAGGGCTGGAAAGTTCCGTCTGCACAAGGCGGAATTAAAGGAAGTTCCTAATAAATAAAAAATTTCAGCTGTCAATACAAAGACCGGGGAAATACTCGTACCTACTGTTTTTGTATAGATAGCTTTATGGAATAACGTTTTCTCTGCTGGTTGCGAATACCGAAAAGAATTTGAAAATGCCGGAGAATTGAAAATGGATCTTGAGTGCCTGGGACACATATTGTTACTTCAATAGCATCGTCAGGAGAGGGTGGGGAGGATGAAGAGATGCCAAAAAACAGCAGTGATTACCTTCAAAAATTGAATGAACCATTAGGTGTTGTGATATTTTCTGTAATAATTCCTGAGAGAATAGTTGAATATGTTAACTGCGCAATCGTAAATTTATTTGGGTATAAGCTTGATGAGTGCATAGGTGAAAAAACAGAAATATTTTATCCGGAGGTAGATGGATATCATTATTTTGGCAGAACATTAAAAAGCGCCATAAAAGAGGGCAAAGATGTACTAAGAGTGGAAGGGCTTTTTAAAAGGAAAAACGGCGAAATATTTTCTTGCGAGGTTACAACCACTTTCCTGAAGGAGAATGAAAAAATTGTTCGGGGAATCAGCATTATGCAAGATGTCACCGAGAGAGGTAAATCAGAAGCGATACTACTGGAACAGAAAAAGGCTTTAGAGCAGAAGAATATAGCCCTAAGTGAAATCCTTGGACAGATTGAGATTGAGAAGAAACAGATAAAAGACAACGTAATGGCCAATGCAGAGAACCTGCTATTGCCTATTATACAAAAACTTAGTTTGAAAGGGGAATCACTCAAGTATGTACAGCTATTACGGACAAACTTACAAGAATTAACATCCTCATTTGGCAAAAAACTGACAGCAAAGGAATCCAGGTTAACTTCCAGGGAAATTGAGATTTGTAACATGATTAGAAATGGTATTACAAGCAAAGAGATAGCAAGTCTCTTGAATATATCCCTCGGGACAGCAGAAAAACATCGTAACAATATTAGAAAAAAATTAGATATAGTTAATAAGGATGTCAACCTATCCTCTGTGCTGAAAACGTTTTAACTTCATATTAGCCCTATACCCCTACCATGTAGAACACATACCTGTTACATATACATTCTAGTCATGTTGACTCTTATGTATTATCCGCGATAATTAGAATACTTAATAAGATGCCAGCCATAGATGCTGGTGAATAAGAGTGTAAGGATGAACGTGGTGAATGTTGGAAAAGAAGAAAATAATACTTATTGAAGATAACCCTGGACTTGTTGATTTGATTACAGAAATCATTAAGGAAGGATATATTGAGAGAGATATTGTCCTGGCAAGAGATGGCATGGAAGCTATAGATCGTTTTCAGGAACTTAGTATTAAGTGGAATGGGGAAGTGGAAGATAAAATTAAACTTATTATCTTAGACCTGGATCTGTCTAATATCAACGGTATGGATATTCTTAGGTTTATAAAAAAGAATCCCAGATATAGCAGAATCCCAATAATTACTTTGTCAACTGATTCTGATAAAACAACTATTGATGAAGCATATAGTAACGGAGTTAGCGAATTTGTGACCAAATCCCTCTCTTATGATGATTTTGTCGCAAATTTAAGAGGCTTAAAAGAATTCTACTGAAACCTGATTCATCGAGTAGTCAGATTTCTTAGTTACAGCGATTTATAAGTTATTCATAATTTTGAAAAATGCGGGTGTGTATATGGATTATGAGAAGATGACAAGGGCTGACCTGATTAAAGAACTCAAGTTGGATGAGAAGCAGTTTAAAGATACTCTTGATCAAGTTGAGGTTGCTATTGCTCACGTTGATCTGGATGGCCAATTTATCAAGGTTAACAGGTGCTTTTGTGATATCACTGGTTATTCTGAACAAGAAATTCTTAAAAGTACGTATCATGATATTACTTATCCTGATGACATCTATACGCAGTATCAGATTAGAAAGAGGATTTTAGACGGAGAAGATTCCAGTTATAAGACAGAAAAACGCTACATCAAGAAAGACGATTCTATTATTTGGGTAAGTCTTACAGAGACACTTATACGGGAATCTGACGGGGAGCCGCATTACTTTATCTCCATTAT
>JABGRF010000190.1:0-1496 GCA_018648405.1 Candidatus Scalindua sp. | reverse complement strand
CTATCTCAGATAATATACCGTTGCTGGAGGATGCCAGCAAAGAACATGAAGAATTAACAGATCGTCTTTGTTCTATTAAGATGGCTGCCGACGATGGTGTGGAATTGTCCAGAAGTATGCTTGATTTTGCTAGAACAACTGAGGACACTACCGGATATTCATCTTGTGATATAAGGGATCTAATAAAGCAATCTATTGATTCTACAATGCCTAAATGGAGGAATATGGCAAAGGCCAAAGGAATAAACTACCATTTAAAGAGTTCTGCAGTTTGTGAAGTTCCGGCAATATTATGTAATCCCACAAAATTAAGACTGGTATTTGTAAATATAATAAACAATGCCCTGGATGCCATGCCTGAAGGTGGTACTATCGGGTTTTGTACATGGTTTAGCGGTGATACCGTATTCGTTACCATAAGTGATACTGGAGAAGGTATGACAGAAGAGGTAATGAAATATGTTTTTGATCCATTTATTACTACCAAGGATTTTTTGGGTAGCGGATTGGGTATGAGCACGGCTTACGGTATAATAACCGGTCATGGAGGCAAGATGGAGGTGGAGAGTGAGATAGGAAAAGGCTCTATATTTTCTATTCAATTACCTGTATCCACAGAAGTGGACTGTGCAGAGAGATCGCTTGGACGGGAACAAAAATGAAAAACAGTAGCCTACGTATTCTGGTTGTAGATGATGAAAAAGATATGCGCATTATTCTGGATAAATTTCTTTCCAGAGGAGGTCATATGGTCAGGACTGTTGACAATGGCGCAGAGGCGATAACGGTGACTCAGGATGAAGATTATGATCTTGTCTTGTGCGATCTGGTTATGGCGGAAGTCTTTGGGTATGATGTAATCAAAGAGATGAATAAATTAGAGAAAAGACCAAAGGTGGGCATCATTACTGGTTTGGGAGAGAAACTCAAGACTACCGATGAAGAGGGGTATGAAGTAGACTTCATACTCAAAAAACCCTTTAAATTTTCAGAGTTAACTGAACAGATTAACAACGCTATGAACGAGGAATGTACCAATGGATAGTAACGATGATTCAGAGATGAGCATGCCTATTCGTGTGTTGATGATTGAAGATTCGAAAGATGATGCTGCTTTGATAATGCATGAACTAAAACGTAATGGTTACGAGGTGATGTCAGAACGGGTTGATACACAAAAGACTATGGAAGATGCTCTCGACAGGCAGGAATGGGACGTCATTATAGCCGATTATTCAATCCCGCAATTCGATACTATGAAAGCCTTTAAATTGATTCAGGAAAGAAACGGAGATCTACCGTTTATCCTTGTCTCAGGTGTAATAGGGGAAGATGTTGCAGTTGAGGCTATGAAACTTGGTGTGCACGACTATATCATGAAGGCCAACATGGCGAGGCTTGGTCATGCTGTCGAGCGTGCATTGCGAGAGACTGAAAGGCTACAGCACACCAGGCAGATAGAGGTGCAATTCAAAAAACTGTCTCGTGCCGTTGAG
>JABGRF010000255.1 GCA_018648405.1 Candidatus Scalindua sp. | reverse complement strand
AGAAGATGCAGAAGGAAGCAGAACTGCATGCTGAAGAAGATAAAAAGAACAGGGAAGTCATAGATGCTCTTAACCAGGCTGATCAGGTAATATATTCGACTGAGAATACCCTGAAAGAACATGGCGATAAGGTCGATGAGGCAGACAAGGACAAAATAAACCAGGGATTGGAAAAGCTGAAAAAAGTAAAAGAAGAAAAGAATGTTGAGGAAATCAAGAAGGCCGTAGATGAGCTTCAGGAGTCTTCTCATAAATTGTCTCAGGCTATGTATGAAGCAACTGCCAAGGAACAACAGGCAGCCGCAGGTGCGGACGCGTCATCCGAAGAACCTTCTGATGGTGAAGGATCTCCAGACGGAAAAGATTCTAAAAAAGATAAAGAAGGTGACGATGTCATTGATGCTGATTACGAGGTCAAAGAATAAGATTCGGTAATTCTATTCCACTATATGTGGAAAAAAGTGAGTATTATAGTAAGAAAAAAGCCGGGTTTATCCCGGCTTTTTTTGTTTTCATAGTTGGAGGTTTACAAAATGAGATTAGATAAATTTACCATAAAGGCACAGGATGCAATACAGGAATCACAACAGTTTGCAGGTTCAAAAGGACACCAGCAAGTAGAACCTTTACATCTTCTTGTCAGCCTGCTTAAGCAGCAACAGGGAGTAGTAGTCCCTATTATGAAAAAACTGGGGGTGAATAGTGATGAAGTCCTTGCCAAAACAGATAAAGCCGTTCAACTATTGCCGCAAGTGAGTGGAGTACAGGGGCAATTTATCAGTAATGAATTGAAAGATATATTAAACAAGGCCACTGTTGAAGCAGGTAGATTGAAGGATGAATATGTAAGCACAGAACATCTTCTAATATCTCTGACAGATAATAAACAGAATGCTGCCGGAAAAATACTGTTTGAAGCCGGTGTTAATAGCACAGATATATTTGCAGCACTAAAGGATATCAGGGGGAGTCAGAGAGTTACTGACCAGAATCCTGAGGAGAAATATCAGGCATTAGAACGTTACTGCAAAGATCTGGTAGAGTTAGCGTCTAAGGGCAAATTAGACCCGGTTATCGGGCGTGATGACGAAATAAGACGTGTAATCCAGGTATTATCACGGAGGACTAAAAACAATCCAGTGTTAATTGGAGAACCGGGTGTGGGTAAGACGGCTATTGCAGAGGGTCTCGCACTCAGGATTGTTGACGGTGATGTCCCGGAAGGGTTGAAAAATAAAAGAGTCAGGTCTCTGGATATGGGTGCACTGATTGCCGGTGCGAAATTCAGGGGAGAGTTTGAGGATCGTTTAAAGGCAGTATTAAAAGATATTGATGCTTCTGAAGGACAATCAATCCTCTTTATTGATGAACTGCATACGGTTGTGGGGGCAGGAGCTGCAGAGGGGGCGGTAGATGCGTCAAACCTTCTGAAACCCGCTCTGGCGCGTGGTGAACTTCGTTGTATTGGCGCAACTACTCTAGATGAGTATAGAAAATATATTGAAAAAGATGCCGCATTGGAAAGAAGGTTTCAGCCGGTATATATTGGTGAACCATCTGTTGAAGATGCTGTCGCTATTCTCCGTGGTTTGAAGGAACGTTACGACCTGCATCATGGTGTTCGAATTAAAGATTCTGCACTGGTTGCGGCAGCAACAATGTCACATCGATATATCTCGGAGAGATTCTTGCCGGATAAGGCTATCGATCTGATAGACGAAGCCGCTTCAAAGTTGAGAATGGAAATAGACAGCATGCCTACCGAATTGGATGAAGTAGAACGGAAGATAACTCAACTGGAAATAGAGAAAAAAGCTCTAAAAAAGGAGACAGATGAGGATTCAAAGAAAAGGGTTGAGAAGCTGGAGCGCCAGCTATCAGGACTGAAAGAAGATGGAAGCGCATTGAGGTTGCATTGGGAGAATGAGAAAAAAGTAATAAAAGAGATTCAAGACCTGAATGCTGAAATTGATCAGGCTAAGGTAGACGAGCAGGCAGCTCAAAGGAATGGTGATCTGGAAAAGGTCGCAGAAATAAGATATAGCGTGCTGAGGGATTATGAAAATAATCTTCAAAAACTGCATGAAAAATTAAAGGATATACAAAAGGACAAATGTCTGCTCAAGGAAGAAGTTGATACTGATGATATTGCCGAGGTTGTATCTAAATGGACTGGAATTCCTGTGTCAAGGATGATGGAAGGTGAAAAAGAGAAGCTTATCAAGATGGAAGAACGTCTGAAAGAGAGGGTTGTTGGGCAGAGTGAAGCAATAGAAGCTGTTTCAAATGCTGTTAGACGTGCGCGTGCCGGCCTGCAGGATCCAAATCGTCCGATAGGGACTTTCCTGTTTCTTGGACCGACTGGTGTGGGCAAGACTGAACTCTGCAAGGCATTGGCCTCTTTTCTCTTTGATGACGATAGTGCGATGGTCAGGATTGACATGTCTGAATTCATGGAGCAGCACTCTGTCGCAAGGCTTATAGGCGCTCCTCCCGGATATGTGGGTTATGAAGAGGGGGGGAGATTGACAGAGGCAATAAGACGAAGGCCGTATTCAGTAATCCTGTTTGATGAAATTGAGAAGGCACACAAAGATATATTTAATGTTTTGCTCCAGGTATTCGATGACGGACGATTGACCGATGGACATGGAAAGACAGTTGACTTTAGAAATACAATTATTGCGATGACTTCGAATATTGGAAGTCAATATATTCAGGATTTTATTGCTCACGGAAATAGGGAAGAGTTAGATAGGAATATCAGTAAAACGTTGAAGGATGAGTTCAGACCGGAATTCCTGAACCGTATTGATGAAACTATAATCTTTGGTAGCTTGACAAAAGAACAAATTGGAGATATTGTTGAAATACAGCTCGCTGAGCTTAAAAAGAGATTGAGTCAACATAACCTGAAGTTGTCAGTGACAGAATCTGCAAAGAAATGTCTGGTAGAGGAGGGATATGATGTTTTCTATGGTGCGAGACCTTTAAAACGTACAATTCAACAACGCATTGAGAATCCCCTTTCATTAGAGATTTTGCAGGGGAAATTCCAGAATGACAATGAGATAGTAGTGGATGCAGATGGAAACTCTTTAATCTTTGAATCAAAACATAGTGCAGTATAGTTGTAATCAGGCTTTTTGTGACACGACTGAAACGTTTATAAATAGGAGTTACGGTAGTTGAAATTAGATAAAAAAAAGATACTGTTTATTGCGGGAATTCTGGTAAGTATTATATGTTCCTGGCTTTTTGCTAGAAAAATTGAGTGGTCCAGCCTGGGTGAGGCTTTCAGGGAGGCTAAATATATTTACATCTTCCCTACGGTAATAATCCTGTTTATCGCCCACTATATCAGGGCGATTAGGTGGGAGGTGTTACTGTCACCAATAAAGAGAGTATCAGTCTTAAACCTTTTTTCTGCGAACATGATTGGCTTTATGGCGAACAATGTATTGCCGGCAAGACTTGGTGAAGTTATAAGACCGATAATGATAGCGAGAAAAGAGAAAATAAAAGTATCAACATCGCTTGCGACAGTTGCGATAGAGAGGGTATTTGATATCCTGGGTGTCATAGTAATAGCCTCTCTGCTTTTCTGCTTTCTACCATCAGATAATGAAACAAATTCACAGGCTGTAATACTGCAATTGAAAAAATGGTCTGCAATCATGGCTTTTCTTGGAATATGTGCAATAACGACACTTTTTCTGTTATCTTTGTATCCCAAAAGGGCGGGTGCCGTTTTTGAGAAGCTTCTCTTCGTATTTCCGCATCATTTGAGGGATAAATTGGTCAATATGCTTCATTCTTTTATCTCGGGCCTTCAGGTATTTGACCATAAGACAAAGTTGCTATGGGCAGGGGCATTATCCATTGTGATTTGGCTGCTCAACGCAGCATCGATATATGTATTGTGTTACTCTTTTGACATTGGGCTGTCTTTTGCAGGATCATGCTTCGTTGCCGTCTGTCTGGCCCTTGCTGTTGCATTACCGCAGGCGCCTGGTTTCATTGGCGTTTTTCACATAGCCACACAAAAATCTCTGGATGTGTTTGGTATAGATTTATCATCTGCTCAGAGTTTTGCAATACTACTATGGGCGATTAATTTCGTCCCCATTACTATAACTGGGCTACTGTTTCTCTGGAGAGAAGGGATAAGTTTCGGAGAAATGTCTCATTATGATGAGGAAAAGATACCGGAGTGATGTAATGAATTGAGTCATTATTCACCGCAAAGGAGATCAAGCGTAATAAATTGGCAATCAGGTTTAATCTCTGCGGGTCT
>JABGRF010000375.1 GCA_018648405.1 Candidatus Scalindua sp. | reverse complement strand
TTTGCCGCTATTGTAGGGGCTATAGTCTTAGCAAAAAAACAAATTATTAAGGAAGAGAAGTGATGGTAGTTCCGTTGACATGGTATTTAGTACTATCAGGTATTCTATTTTCAATAGGGGCGGTGGGCGTCTTAATCAACAGAAATGCCCTGGTTATTTTCATGTCTATTGAATTGATGTTGAATGCGGTAAATCTCGCTTTTGTTACTTTTTCACGTCAACAGAATTCGATGGATGGCCAGATCTTTGTTTTCTTCATAATGACTGTTGCGGCGGCAGAGGCGGTAGTTGGTCTTGCAATAATAATTGCCCTGTTTAGAAACAAAGCTACTGTTAACGTAGATGATATAAATATAATGAAGTGGTAAAAGGATAATATAATGTTTGGGAACTCATTTTTAGATTTAATCTGTTTAGTACTCTTATTTCCGCTTGCAGGGACCATAATAAATGGATTTCTGGGAAAGAGGCTTAACAAATCTATAGTAGGATTTATAGGATGTGCTGCGATAGGTCTATCGTTTATCGTCGCACTCTTTGTACTTCTTGATCTGCTGAAACTTTCGCCTGAGCACAGGGTATTTGAAAAAGAGTATTTTACCTGGATAGGCTCAGGTGCATTTAAGGCGATTGCCGGCCTGCAGGTAGATCCGCTCTCGGTAGTGATGATACTGGTAGTTACCGGTGTAGGATTTCTTATCCATGTGTATTCTATAGGTTACATGCATGAGGATGAAAGCTTCTATAGATACTTCACCTATCTGAATCTGTTTACCTTCTCAATGTTGCTTCTTGTTCTTGCTAATAATTTCCTTCTCATGTTTATAGGGTGGGAAGGTGTTGGCCTCTGTTCATATCTTTTAATCGGTTTCTGGTTTGAGAAGAGATCCGCATCTGCAGCGGGAATGAAGGCATTTATTGTAAACCGTGTAGGGGACTTCGGATTTATTCTTGCCATCCTCTTGATATTTGTCACCTTCCATACTATAGACTTTACTGAAGTATTTCACGCCGCTCCGGAACATCTACAAATTGGTAGTACCGTTGCTGCGATTATAACACTTTTACTATTCGTAGGTGCTGTTGGTAAATCGGCACAAATTCCACTCTATGTATGGCTTCCAGATGCTATGGAAGGTCCTACTCCTGTCAGCGCGTTGATACATGCGGCAACTATGGTTACAGCCGGTGTATATATGGTTGTAAGGTGTAACGTACTATATACTTTGTCTCCGTTTACAATGACAGTTGTAGCGGTTATAGGTGGTACAACCGCACTGTTTGCGGCAAGTATTGGCCTTGTGCAGAATGATATTAAGAGGGTCCTTGCATATTCTACGGTAAGTCAGATAGGCTATATGTTCCTTGCCTGTGGTCTGGGTGGATACATTACCGGTGTATTCCATCTGGTTACACACGCTTTTTTCAAAGCGCTGCTGTTCCTGGGTTCAGGAAGTGTGATTCATGGCCTGGGAGGTGAGCAGGATATGAGGAAGATGGGTGCTCTCAAAAAGTATATGCCGATAACATACATAACTTTTTTTATAGGTACACTTGCGATTGCTGGTATACCTCCATTTGCCGGATTCTTCAGTAAGGACGAAATCTTACTGGAGGCATATACGAAGGGTAATCTGTTCTTCTGGGGTCTTGGTGCTTTAGCAGCACTCCTGACAGCCTTTTACATGTTCAGACTGCTTTTCATGACATTTCACGGAAAATCAAAAATGACCAAGCATGTTGAGGAGCATGTTCATGAATCACCAAAGAGCATCCTCTTCCCGTTAATAGTGCTTGCCGTTCTTTCCATAGTCGGTGGATTCCTGGGCTTTCCGACAATGAGTGTAATTAACGAATTTCTTGCTCCGGTCATAGGAGCCGGCCATCATGGGGTAGAATCGCATCATGTCTCTTCCAACCTGATGTTCTCTATGATGGGGATATCGACAGGTATAGCCATTGTCGGGATTGTACTGGCTTATATAATGTATATTTCAAGACCTGATCTGCCAGGAACTATAGCTAAGAAGTTTGGAAAAACTTACAATATCATATTAAACAAATATTTTGTTGATGAAATATACGATGGAATTTTTATCAAGCCAACCCTCAGGGTTTCAAATCTCTTATGGAAGGTAGTAGATGTGAGAGTTATAGATGGTTTTGTCAATGCGGTTGGAAGGCTCACCATACTCAAAGGTGAAGTGTTGAAACTCTGCCAGACAGGTTTTGTGCGCAACTATGCATTCTCTATAATGCTGGGTGGAATTATTATCATTATATGTTCCATATTATTTTTGTAAACATTAGCAGTTAGGTTCTTAAATTCATGAATTGTGATTGTCCTATACTTACTTTAGTTACATTTCTGCCTCTATTAGGGGCGATAATCCTGCTCTTCATAAATGGAGAAAAACAGGAGAGGATTAAACGTGTCGCTCTGGCTGTTGCGATTATAGATTTTATAATCTCAATGCCCCTGTTCATCTTATTCAAAACAGACACGTCTGAATTCCAGTTCGTACAAAATGTTCCATGGATAAAGGAGTTTGGAATAAGTTATCATGTAGGTATCGATGGCATAAGTCTCTTCCTTTTTCTGCTGACAAGTTTCCTCTCGCTGATATGCATACTGGCATCGTGGAATGTAAAGGACAGGATCAAAGAGTACATGATTGCGATGCTCATCCTGCAGACTGGGATGCTGGGAGTATTCATCTCTCTCGATCTGTTCCTCTTCTACATGTTCTGGGAACTCATGTTGATCCCGATGTACCTGCTAATTGGTGTATGGGGCGGTCCGAGAAGGATATATGCTACAATAAAATTCTTTGTATATACAATGGCAGGAAGTGTATTGATGCTGATTGCCATAATATTTCTCTATTTTATGCATTACAACGCAACGGGCGAATACACATTTGACCTGTTGAAAATATACAACCTTGACATTCCACTTGGTGCTCAATTCTGGCTGTTCCTTGCATTCTTCTTCGCTTTTGCGATAAAGGTACCAATGTTTCCGTTTCATACATGGTTACCGGATGCTCATGTGGAAGCTCCAACGGCCGGTAGTGTTATACTGGCAGGGGTGTTGCTGAAGATGGGAACTTACGGATTTGTGCGTTTCAGTCTGCCGCTATTTCCTTACGCCAGTCATCAATTTGTACCACTTATTACATGGCTGGCAGTTGCGGGTATCATTTACGGAGCTCTTGTAGCGATGGTGCAGGAAGATCTGAAGAAGCTGGTTGCGTACTCAAGTGTCAGTCATCTTGGTTTTGTAATACTCGGCATCTTTGTATTTAATGTTCAGGGAATGGAGGGAGGAATCCTTCAGATGATAAATCACGGCTTGAGTACCGGTGCGTTATTCCTGATTGTTGGAATGTTATATGAAAGAAGGCACACACGGATGATTGCTGATTATGGAGGTGTGACGAAAAAAATGCCGATACTTGCGGTATTCTTTATGGTTGCGACTCTGTCTTCAATCGGGCTGCCTGGCCTGAATGGATTTGTAGGTGAATTCCTGGTATTGCTGGGGACATTTAAGTCAAACGTTTTGATTGCCGTCATTGCGACTTCCGGCGTTATTCTTTCAGCATGCTACATGCTCTGGATGTTTCAGAGAGTTATGTTTAATAAGATTACAAATCCGGAAAATTCGAAACTGAAGGATATTAACAGACGTGAGCTGGCACTGTTGCTGCCTATAACGATACTAATCTTCTGGATTGGTATTTACCCTAAACCCATATTGTCCCGGATGGATGCATCCGTAAACCACCTCTTAACGCAGGTGGATGAAAAATATAAGATGACATTGAATAGGCTTGGAAAAAGTGAAGATGTACTTGAAGCTAGTGAAGTTAAAAGTGAAGATTAAATAATAAGTGAAGGAAGGTTGAGCGAACCTTCACGTAACCCTGTAGAGAGATTGATTAAACTATGGAAATAGTTATTCCACCATTTGATTTAAAGAGTATATCGCCTATTGTGAGTCTCTCAATTGCAGCGATATTCATACTGCTTCTTGACGTGTTCTGCAGGAAGACTTTTAAGGACCGTTTGGGAGTCATAAGTTTTCTCGTAGTTATTGCTACCGGAGTTGTTGTCTATACTCAGATAGGACAGAACGTCTACTCATTCAGTAACATGTTTGTTGTAGATAACTATTCGGTCTTCTTCAATCTGGTATTCCTGCTAAGTACGGCTCTAGTAATTCTTATGTCTGAAAATTATATAAAACAGGAAGGTGTGAACTATGGTGAATACTATACACTGATACTGTTTGC
>JABGRF010000226.1:1526-4373 GCA_018648405.1 Candidatus Scalindua sp. | reverse complement strand
GTTCTGTTAGACTTAAAGCTGCCAAAAGTTGACGGTCATGAAGTCTTGAAACGTCTGCGTGATGATGACCGAACAAAAATGATACCAGTAGTTGTCCTTACAACATCTGACGAAGAACAGGATCTGGTCCAGTGCTATAGTAATGGTGCTAACAGCTATATCAGAAAACCGGTAGGCTTTGACAGTTTCAGTAAAGCAATACAGCAGCTAAAAGTATACTGGTTGCTGCTAAATGAAGCACCGCCAAACGGTGGCAGTACAGGGTAATGGCACACTAAGCAGTCTAAGAATCCGGAGCTGTCTAAATTTATTTTTGCTCAACATGGCAAATTTACAAAACCAGAATTGAGATAAATATATTGAACAAAATAGCGGGTAATAAATTACGTGTATTAATTGTTGAAGATTCAGAAGATGACACAATTATTGTATTGCGTGAATTACGTAATTACGGATATGAACTCGAATATGAACGAGTTGACAGTCGTGAGGCCATGGAGGAGGCCTTGGTAGATAAGAAATGGGATATCGTCATCTCCGATTACGCAATGCCGAATTTCGATGGGATCAGGGCTCTCAAGTTGATGCAGGCAAGAGGCAATGATATGCCTTTTATCCTTGTTTCAGGTACTATAGGCGAAGATGTAGCGGTTAATGCAATGAAGGCCGGTGCCAATGATTATATCTTGAAGGATAATCTTTCACGACTCTCCTCTGCTGTAAAGCGCGAGTTAGAAGAATTTAAGAATCGACAAGAGCTTAAACGGATGGAAGAAGCGATTCAAACTCTGGTGAAAAGTACAGTTATAAAAACCGGTGAAGATGCCTTCCATAAGATTGTTTCAAGCGTAAAAGAGTGGTTAGACACCGATTTAGTCTGTCTGGGACAAACAATAGATAATAATAATGCTATTGCATTATCAATGATATTTGATGGAGAGACTAAAGATGATTATACGCATCAAATAAAAGATACACTATTTGAAACCGTTATAAAAGAGGGCTTTTGCCATCATCCGAAAGGTTCCACCAGTCTACTTCCGGATTGCTTTAAGCAGTATACAAATATTGATGCAGAGGGATTTTTTGGAATGTCTATTCCGGATGAACACGGTGAAATCATCGGTTTGCTCTGGGCTGTATCCAGAAAAAAGCTCGTACTGCCTCCACGTACAATAGATATAATGGAGATAATAACAGCAAAGGCCGGATCAGAAATTAAGCGAATGTGGGCTGAAGACCAGCTTATTTTGCATAATGAAGAGCTGGAGACAGTTGTTGAGGAGCGTACCACCCGAATCATAGAACTTGAGCGTCAGCGAATGCAGAGTGAGAAGCTGGCGGCGACTGGTCAAATGGCTGCTACAGTCGCACACGAGATAAACAATCCACTGTCAGCCATCAAAGGTGGCTTTGTATTAATTAAGGACTCCTTCCCCAAAGATAGTAAATATTACGATTATTTGGGCATGATAGACAAAGAGGTAGACCGTATCGCACGTATCGTCAAACAAATGTTCAACCTGAGCAGACCATACCAGGGTAAAATTTGTGATTTTAATGCAATCTCTGTCATACGTGATGTAATAACCATGATCGCCAGTGAACAGTGCGTCTTTGAGACTATAAATATCGACAATGATATAGCAAAAGTTACTATGTCCGAAGACCACTTCAGACAGGTCTTATATAACATTATTAAAAATGGCATAGAAGCGTCCCCTGAAAACAGCAGGATTGAAATCAAAGCAAAGATAAATAACGACAGGTTGAGCGTAATAGTTTCTGATTTGGGAGAAGGAATGTCTGATGAGGTTAGACAGAAGATATTTGACCCGTTTTTTACCACAAAGAGTAAATATTCTGAGGGTGGATTAGGGCTCGGACTTTCAACTACAAAAGTTATTATTGAATCAATGGGAGGTTCTATTGACTGTGTTAGTGAAGAAGGCAAAGGAACTACTTTTACAATAGATCTGCCGATTAATATAGTAACACAATAATCTTCATTTCATGTTTTACAATTGAGGTATACACATTATTACCTCCCCCCTCAGACCTTATCCCTGGCTGATGTCTCAGGCTCTGAACCTGGTTCAGGATGACAACTGTGTTTAAATCCTACCCCCCCTAACTCCATAAATCATTAATATTTCTTCGTAATACAGACAAGTCAAATGGTTTTCTTGCTATAAAATCTACTTGCAGACCGTCTTTTTCCGCATCCTCCATACTATAGTCCCAACCGGTAATCATTCCTACTTTAGTCTTTTTCTTCATCTTATTTATTGCATTCACTACATCTTTACCGTTGATATCAGGCATGACAAGATCACAAAGAAGAAGATCATAACTGTTTTCTTTCAACAACTTGACTGCTTCAGCACCGTTATCAACACTGAGCACTCTCTGCCCCTCATCTGTGAATAGTTCACTAAGCGAATCACACATCTCTTTGCTGTCGTCAACAACCAAAACATTTAAACTATCAAATTTTAGTTTATCGTTATGTTTGCTTTCTACAACCTCATTGACATGGTTGACTGATATTGGCAGTCTCAGCTTAATTTTGGTGCCAAAACCTGGTTTGCTTTGCACAACAATCTCACCACCATGTCTCGTGATTATTCCATAGGAGATACTCATACCCAATCCTGTTCCTTTAGTACCTTTCGTTGTAAAGAATGGGTCAAACATCCTGTTTTTTATTTCATCAGTCATGCCACTACCATTATCTTTAAAAATAATTTCTACGAATTTGCTTTTAGATCTCGAATTTTGAGTATAGAGCCCTTTATCTTTATCTTTATCTTTATCTTTATCTTTATCTTTATCTTTATCTTTATC
>JABGRF010000226.1:0-1426 GCA_018648405.1 Candidatus Scalindua sp. | reverse complement strand
CTTTATCTTTATCTTTATCTTTATCTTTATCTTTATCTTTATCTTTATCTTTATCAAATCCAAACGCATCTATCCAGATATAATGTGTTTCCACTGTAACAGTACCACCGCCAGGCATTGCGTCCAGTGCATTATTTATGATGTTTAAGACTACCTCTCTTAACTCTGTTTGATTTCCCAACACGGATGGCAACGTCTTGTCAGCATTCCAGCCTATTTTATAATTAATTCCATTGGCCTGCGCAATATCCTTCCATCTGGGCATCGTAAAACTAATTACCTGCTCTATTAAATCGCGCAAATCAATATTTATATAGTGTGACGTATCCTTTCGGATGTTAGTAAATTCATACATCCTGTTAACTATTTCAGCACCGTCATCAGACATTCTGCAGATAGTACGAAGTGAGCTCATCAGCTCATTATCACCGCTATGAGTCTCTTCTAGCAATTGAGCATTACTGGAGATAACCGCAAGTATGTTATTGAACTCGTGTGCAACCCCTGAGGCCATTATGCCCATGGCCTTCATTTTTTCTGATTGAACAAGTGCCACTTCCATCTGTTTTCGTTTGGTAATTTCATCAAATATTAGAAGCAGATGCGGTTGGCCATTAGACACAAAAGGCACAAAGGTACAATCAAAAAATGCGTGCCTGCCAAATGTAGTTATCACTTTAAATTCAGCTCGCTCATTTACTTGCAAACGCATACTTCTATTTGCCGCATCAAGAAGGCCGCTTTCCTTCCAAGACTTTATATTATTGTAGTTTTGTGCAAGCACTTGTTCTTGCGTGGCGTTGATCATCTCTGCAATCGACATATTTGCCTCAATGCACTTACCTGTCTGATCATAGATCACCAAACCAATGGGCGATTCACTAAGGATTTTCTTATTGAGTTCAAATGATTCGCGCAGTGCTTCTTCCGCCTGCTTGCGTTCGAAAACACGTCCAAGCTGAGTACCCACATCGGCCATAATATCCATGAACCGTTGATCCGGTTCTTGAATCTTTGTCGTAAAAAACTCAAGTACTGCGACTACACTGACCCCAACCATCACAGGAAAAGCGATACCAGATTTTATGTTTAGATCTAATGCAATTTCTTTCCTGTAAAAATTATTGTCCCTTGTAACATCCACTATCCAATGTGGTTTACTACTTGAAAGTACCCTGCCTGGGAGCCCAACATCTCTGGCAAAAACAACTTCTTTAGTAACATTGCAGAACTCCATAAACTGTTTCTGATCTTCAATGCACCAAACCTCAGTGGGAATCAGCAAATCAGGATTATCTTCTGCAATAACATAGGCGTGACCAATCTCCCAACCGGTATAGTCGCATATTTCTTTCAATACTGGCAGAAATGCATCTTTAATATCTTCTGCTTCATTGGCTGCTACAGCCGCAACTTGAAGCAGCTT
>JABGRF010000366.1 GCA_018648405.1 Candidatus Scalindua sp. | reverse complement strand
GGTATCAGTCATAATGTCGGGACAAATGTCGAGTTAAAGTTTGGTCAAGACGGTAAAGATTTAATTAAGATGATAAAGAGAAAAGACAAAATCACTTACACAGGTAAGCTGACAGAACTATTTGGAAGAAATCTTCTATGCAGTATTGAAAGCGTCGATATAAAAAAAATTGGTGATAAGGATGTCTCGGAAATTAAAAAAATAGCAGCGGTATCTGTGCAGTCCGACTCAGACACGGATGATACAACTGAAGCTGAAGTGATAAAAGCGCCTGAGATTATATTGGAAGGATCAATGGCACCAATAGTCACAAAAAAAGAAGACATAGAAATAGAAACTGTGGACGGATTGATAAAAATACCTTTTGAAGAGCTCGATGCACTCTTTGGCAAGAAAAACAAAATGACTGAATCGCAAAAGGATAAACTGTGGAAAAAATATAAAAATAAATACATTAGATGGACGGGAAAGGTTGTGTCCAGAGGAAAAGGGAGAGTGAGTGGTCTAAGGATGGGGATAAAGAACTCAGAAGGCACTGGTGTAGATGTAGAGTTAGTTTTTACTGACGACAAAGAACACATAGTCTTAGCGACAAACAAAGGTGATAACATAACGTATACCGGTAAACTCGTTACCAGGTGCGGCTATATCATGCCGTATAAATTAGACGATGGTAATATAGAGGATGTTGTAAAGAAGTCGAAACCAGCAGAATAGTTTATTGTGGCTATGCGAGCAGGCCTGCGTTTCTCGACGTTTGATATGACCACGCAAGCTTCACAACCTAAAGCTTGTAGTGACATAATCACGCATTTTTATTCTAATATGAAAAGAAAGTGAGGCGTATTATGTTAAAAAAAGTGTTTTCCTCATTTTTAATCCTGCTTGCACTGATCTGCTTCAGTAATGTTATTTCAACCGCTCAGGAGATTTCCAAGCATGATAAATTAATTGTAACGGGAAACAGGCTGATTACAAAAAAGAAGTTCAATGATGCACACGATGCGTACGATGAAGCAACAAAGCTAAGATCAGATTCCTTTATAGGGTGGTACAACAAAGGCATAGCCCTTGACTTGCTTGGCAGATATGAAGATGCTGTAGTTGCGCTCGAACGGGCAGTCAAGATAGAACCTGATAATCATGAAGCCTGGTTTGTGAAAGGTAACGCATTAGATCATAATACGGAATTTGATGAAGCTATCTCCGCATTCGACAACGCATTACATCTCAAACCTGATTATGTAGAAGCTCTCTATAAAAAAGGGAATATACTTGACCATATTGGCAGATACGAAGAAGCAATAAAAGCATATAACAATATAATTGATTTAAAACCTGGTTCACATGAGGCATGGAACAATAAGGGACTTACACTTGCACGAATACCGGAAAGGAGAGAGGATGCAATAGAATCATACAACAGGGCAATTGGAATAAAACCGAATTATTATGAAGCATGGGTGAATAGAGGAAATGCTTACGTACGCATAAGAAAATATGAGGAAGCTGTTAACTCCTATAAGAAAGCAATTGAGATAAAACCGGAAGAACATGCTGCCTGGGCTGACATAGGCTTTACACTTGCCGACCTTGGAGAGAATGAAAAGGCCGTAGGAGCATTTAGAAAAGCAGTAGAGATAAAACCAAATTCCTACGCTTCATGGAATGGTATAGGCCTGGCACTAGACAAGCTGGGAAGATACGAGGAATCAGTAACCGCCTACAGAAAAGCGGCAAAGATAGATCCTGGTTCATACGGCGCATGGACAAATCTGGGACTCTCCCACGCCCGTTCAAACAGACACAACGAAGCCATAGATGCATATAATCATGCCATCAAGCTTCAACCGGATTCATACGAAACAATAACAAACAAAGCCCTTGAGTTGACAAAGGTTGAAAAATATACAGATGCATTTGCCACTATTGAAAAAGCTATTAGACTGAAACCCGATTATCCTCAAGCCTGGAATACCAAAGGCGACATTCTCATCAACTTAGGAAAGTTAAATGGGGCTATAAAAGCCTATAACATGACTATTAAAATAATTCCTGATAGTGATGCCTTTGAGATTCCCCGTCTTGGAAAGATCAAATATCAGGCCTTGAACAAGAAAGGCCTTGCTTTCGTTCGTAATGAACAATTTGAAAATGCGGCGGCAGAGTTTGAAAAAGCCCTTAAGATAGATCCGAACTCGTATGCAACCTGGTTGAATAAAGGACTTGCCGAAGTGAGAATTGGTAAATTAGAAGAAGCGCTAACGGCATTTGACAGAGCAACAACACTAAAGCCAGATTCCTATGAAGCTCTAAACTATAAAGGTTTTGTGCTTGAGGACCTTGGAAGATTGCAAGAGGCAGTATTCACGTTTGACAAGGCAGTCAAAGTTAATCAAAATTTCATTGCTGCACTTAACAACAAGGGCCTCGTCCTTGATAAACTTGGAAAGCATGAAGAGGCAATTGAGGCTTATAACAGCGCCATACAGGCAAACCCCACATTTGATGCCGCATGGCTTAACATGGCTTGTACTTACTCACTACTAGGTGAAAGGGATAATATGCTGAATTCATTGAAAAAAGCTATAGACCTAAATCCCAGGTACAAAATGACATTACAACAGATACCTGATTTTCAGAACTACAGAAATGACCCTGAATTTCTAAAACTGTCGGGAAGATAATCATTACAAAGGTAGGATATAACTAATGAACATACAAATAGCAGTATTATGCGATTCGGCGATAGAGTATCAAAATAGGCTTTGTATCCTTGGCACGTTTGACACAATCAGGACACAGACGCTCCCGGCTACCAAACCACAATGTTCAGTAGCATTACAAATACTATGGACCAAGATTGAAGAAGGCACTCACACCATAAAAACCAGATTTATGGACGATGATGGGAATCCAACACTGAAAGCAGTTAACTCTTCTGTCAAAATATCAATCCCACCTACATCTTCTTTCCTTACAACAAATCACATCCTTAATATTCAACAATTAAAATTCACTAAGAAGGGAAATTATCTGATCGTCATTGATATTGACGGCAATATGAAAACAGAGATCCAACTTCAAGTCCTGCTTAAGGAGTAAGAAACCTGAATCCCGACATAGTTATGGAGATACATCATCCGGCCCGCTAAAGTTTAGATACTCATGACTCGTCAGTATGTTAGGGTGAATGTACCAGTCTCCGGTAAAGGCCTTTGTTGCAATTCTATGAGCAGTTTCAGCCTCTTTTGCCATGGTCACCACATAAACCATTCCACTCGTAACTCCACCCAGAACAGCATAAACAGCCTTAAATGGTATGTATGCTGCAGATGAAACTACACTGCCTGCGATTAAACCGGCCTTGCCTGCTGGTTTATGCTCCGCATACGTTTTAGCATCTGCATCATTAAGAAAACTACCCTGTACGAAAAAGCTCATACATGAAACAAGCACGACCATTACAAATATTTTTCTCATTCTCTCCTCCCTACAATCGAATTAGAGCTAACACATTAAAGGTAAAGGAATAGTAGGGCAATGGTTAGTAAAATTCAAGGCTTTTTTTATTACCAAAAAATACGTACTGGCAGTATGGGGCATCGTATTGGTCTTTTTACAAACATCGCAAAATAACAGTGACATTTTATGGCATCATACTTAAATGCTCTTGACAATTTTAAATGCAATAAATATCATTACTGTTATAGAAATAAGTTATATTTATAAACCGTACTTTTTGAAAACCGTAAATTAACTAAATCAGAATACATACTCTTGTGGCTAACCATAAAGGAGAGCAAATGAATATAGGCAAATTTACTACAATCATCTGTTTGTTGGCTTTTGTAGCTATCAATGTTGTAATATTATCACCTGCTATTGCTGACGAATCTGAACCTAAGATCGGCTATGGCAGAGGAGGACGGATGTCCGGTAGTTCTAAATCAGCACGTGCAGATGAACCCATCCAACCAATCCCAATTAACTTTGACTTCAATAGAACAAAGGTAGAATTAGGAAAAAAATTGTTCTTTGAGCCACGATTGTCCAAATCGGGATGGATCACATGTAATTCCTGTCATAACCTCTCAACCGGCGGTGCAGATAATTTACCCAGCTCTATCGGGCACAAATGGTTTTTGGGGCCTATAAACTCACCTACCGTTCTGAATTCAAAGTTAAATCTGGCACAATTCTGGGATGGTCGCGCTAAGGATCTAAAAGATCAGGCTGGAGGCCCAATAGCGAACCCCCTTGAAATGGGTTCAAACCATGAGCTGGCAGTTAGTATTTTGCAATCAATACCTGAGTACGTACAATGGTTTAGTGAAATATACGGATTGGAAGAGATGTATGGAAATGAAAAAATCAATATAGATCAGGTCACCGATGCTATAG
>JABGRF010000365.1 GCA_018648405.1 Candidatus Scalindua sp. | reverse complement strand
GCCACTCTTTTTTTCTATACATTTTCAGTCCTTCTCCAAAGAGCTTTAATACCTCCTGTTTTGCTTCTTGTAGCTGCCCTTTTCTATTAATGAGTTCATATACTTTGACCGGTTTTTCTTTTCCGACAACCCGTATCATATCCAACTCTCTGGCCTCTATGTGGTCTTTGGCCAGTTCATAAGTTCTTTCGCTTATCATAATGTAAGTCCCATAATACTTATTGGCCGCTTCCAGTCTGGCGCCAAGATTAACTTCATCACCAATTACGGTATATGAAAGCCTGTTTGCGGAACCAACATTTCCCACAAGCACACTGCCAGAATTCAAGCCGATTCTGGCATTTATCTGGAGCCTTCCTGCCTCTTTGAATTTTACGTTCAACTCTCGTAATCTTTTCTGATTGTCAATAGTAGCCAGGCAAGCCTTCACCGCATGGTCCGGCTGTTCCAGTGGCACACCGAATGCAGCGACGATTGCGTCACCGATGTATTTGTCCAGAAATCCGTCATGTTCGAGTATCTGGTCTGTCATCTCACTCAGATATTCATTAAGGAGTTCGATTAATTCGGTTGGTTGCAGTTTCTCTGAAATAGAGCTGAACCCTTCAATATCTGAAAAATAGACGGTGACTTCCCTCTCTTCACCACCGAGCTTTATGTCCTCCGGTTCCTTTAGGATTTCATGAACAACCTTTGGATCCATAAAGTTTTCAAATGCGGATTTTACCCCTTTTCTTAATTTCTCTTCTGATATGAAACGATACAGAATAATTGAAGAAAAACACACAACCACTGTGATACTTGGGTACGTTACGTTCAACCACGTTCCGTCACCTACGAATCTTTCATAAACGTAATAGTTATACCCAAACCATAATGATGTACTTGCCACCCCACCCCATATTGATGGTAGCAAAGGCAGGAAAATGCCCATTAAAAGGCTTATGCAGATAATTGCCAGCAAGTCCTGAAACACCTCTCCCTTTCCTCTTATCAGGAACTTTTCATGCAGGATATTTTCAGTGACAGTTGCATGCTTCTCTACACCTGGAGTTTGTGATGAAAATGGGGTGGCTATATAGTCGCCCAGACCAGATGCCGTGGCACCAACAAAAACTATTTTATTCCTGAATGCGTCAGAAGGTATCTTGCCATCTATGACATCACAGACAGAATAATATTTAAAAGTGGCGGCAGGGCCGCAGTAGTTAATCATCATCCGGTTCCAGCTGTCTATAGGGATTTCAGTTTCCTTGAAGATCAGCTTTTCTGTCAGCACCAGCTTCAACTCACCGTAATCAAGATTCTTATATACTCTGGATACCTGGACACCAAGAGGGGGGTAAAATTCATTCTCGTACTGAATAGCCATATACTCGCTTCTGACTATGCCGGAATAGTCCACGTTTGTATCCACAAATCCCTGATAAGTTACCCATTCTGCAAACTGATCAATCATATTGGTAACTCCAACAGCCCTCTTTGGCCGGTAGTTTGCCAGTAGATTATTCATTACCTCTTTTCGGTTTTTAGAAGACAGGATAGTTAATGTGTTGCCGTCAGAACTCTTTTCTTTGGATGTCTTTCCTCCAGTACCTACCAGAACAGGGAAATAGGCAGACTCCTTTAGCAGTTCTCTACCGAGACCAGATACCTCTTTCCCCATATATTCAGTGGATCTTGCCTGTGCTTCATCAACAAATTCAATCGAAGAGATAATGTCTAAACCGTTATCTTCAACAGCTCTTCTAAATGACTCCTGGAGCCTGGAATCTTCATCAAAATCTTTTCTTCTTTTCTGTAATGCCGCAAGAAATTTTTCTTTTTCCTTCCCCCCTGGTATGTAATCCTGCAGCTGTGAATTATTATACTTCCCCGTCAGGGTATCAAGAGCTTCCAGTATATCAACGTTTTGTCTCTCGGCGTACATAACATCCAGAGCGAGAAGCCTTGCGCCAGAGTCAGTTATCCTGTCTACAAACTGTGAGACATAACGCCTGGGCCATGGATAGCGTCCCAGTTTTTTTATGCTCTTCTCGTCTATCGCAACTATTACAATCTCGTCACCTGGATCACGCTTTCCCCTAATTTGAAACCTGACGTCCATGGATTTTTGTTCAATAGCCTTGAAAATCCTCAGTGCCTTAAACATATCACGGTCTTCAAGATTATAAATTGTAATTACTATGATGAAGACAAGGGTTGAGATAAGGATTGACGTGACTTTTGTTCCTGGTTTCGAAACTTTTAAAAACGAGGGAAACAATTTCATAAATTAGTTCCTTGTGTTTTGTTCCGGCGATGTGCAGGTTGTTCCATAAATTGAATTTCAAGGTGAATCTCCTGTCAGGTAAAGGTGGCCCTGACAATCGCATGATTATATATGAATACTATACCGATTTCACATAAAAATAAAACCTACTTATTGGAAATAATTGGGGAATATTACCCAAAACCCTGAGGATTCCAAAAGTCGCCAATCCCATCTATTGTACAATAATATCAGCTATTGTATAAAAACTCACCATTCTATCGTTTTCTATAGTAAACACTTGTGCCGATTCCTGAGTAAAATATTCGGGATACGCAATGGATTGGCACGCATAATGCAGAATACCAATACAGCATGCTGTACATATAAACATTTTTCAGGATGTACTGTGGATTGGCACACCTAATGCTTTTTTATTAATACAGAGTGCTATATTTAACATTTTGGGCTACCGAATATGAAATCTATCAAAGGCTTAATACATTTTCTGATTAGCATAGTTTGTCTCATATTTTTCTCTGCCTTACCTGTTTATGCACAGGATGCGCAGCTATTGGATGTGACCATTGATGAAGCAAAGGGTGATATTGAAATGATGCTTCCAAATACATTTGACTGGGTATCAATACCTGAAGAATCCGGCAATACTTTCTCTGAAGGTACCCAGATCCGAACCGGTCCATTTTCCAGTGTCACTCTCGTCCTGGCAGAGAGCAGCGTTATACTTGTAGATTCTCTTACCTATTTGACAGTAGAACAGTTCTTCAGGTCTGGCAATGTAGTAACTACCAGGATAAACCTGATTATAGGTTCTATCGTAAGCACGCTGGATGATGGAGCGAAGTTCGAGAATGACTATCAGATCATAACACCTTCATTAACTGAAACGTTGAATAGTGGTGAAATAAAGAAGGTAGTTTCAGGTGCTATGTACAAGGACAGTGTAAGGACAGGGCCTAGAAAAGGTGCAGATGTAGGAAGTGAAGAGACGGGTGGTTATAAAAAGGAACCGAGTGCCGGGCAGAGAGCCAGGGCAAATGCACAGAAAAGAGAGTCATCAACGGTGCAAGGGAATTGAGAAATTATATAATACATTTAAACAATAAATTGAAGAATATGAATAAAATTTGTTTTATCGCAGTCATTTTTGTTTCCACTCTGTTTCTGCTCCCTTCTGGAACAGCACTGGCTCAGCATGAAGAGAGACTGGCAGTGGTATCTGAATATGAAGGTGACGTCAAGGTAGAGCATGAGTCGATAAAGAAGACAGTAACAAGGATAGGCAACAGGATAAGAAATTCTGCTGTCTATGAAAATGGTTCTGTCATGACCATGCATGACTCAACGGCTGACCTGGTTTTTAATGACAATACCAGCCTGGAGATTGATGAGGACTCTTCTCTGATAATAAGTTCAAGGGAGATGTCCGGAGAAGAAAAAACTGAGGGTGGCTTTATCAGGCAGGTGTCCGGTAAACAGAGTGAAATTGTCAGGAATATTCACGTAAAGGCAGGAAAGTTCCTGGCAAATATAACTCCCAGTAAATCAGTGCTGACGGAATTTGAGACGCCTACCGGCACAGCGTCAGTAAGAGGAACGGCGTTCACCCTTGCCTATATTGCCGGTGTTACAAGTATTGATCTGACGCAGGGCCTTATAGACTTTGCTGATGCGGGTCATGATGTAAGTTTCAGTGTTGAGCCCGGAGATAATATAGATATTTCTCTGTCGGAACTTGGTCATTCATCGATTGGTGTAAATGCAGGACAGTTAGATGTTGCTACTGAGACAGGTACATTGATAATTGAATCAGGTGAAAGTACCCATGTGGATGTAGATGCTGATACTGGTGAGGTGCATGTGACTGCTGATGAGGGTACGGTCGATTTTGAAACAAGCACAGGTATGGCGATAATAGAAGAGGGAGAGATGGCGGGTACTAGTGTTGATGCGGATACCGGAGAAGTAACAATATCCTCGGAAGAGGGTAGTGTGGTATTTGAGACTGAAACAGGAATTGCAACCATAGAAGAAGGCGCATCGGCAACTACCAGTAAGGACTGTACCGATTCATGTAAAATTTCATTGGGTGCGGAGGACGGTACAGTGGAATTTGAGACATCTTCCGGTAAGG
>JABGRF010000262.1 GCA_018648405.1 Candidatus Scalindua sp. | reverse complement strand
AATAATGAATATGTTTATATTATAGATGATCAGGAGCAGGAAATGCTCAATAGTCTGGTTGACTTAATTAAAACAGTTGTAAGTCAACAAAATTGGCAGCCGGATGAGGTCTCGGGCTCTGCGATTGTATATGCCATGTATAACCCATTGACCGATTTGTTCACGACAAATAATCTGGCTGAATACGGCCTCGATTCCTGGCCGCAATTCTGCCGTGAAGTTTTCAAGAGATGTTTGTTTGATATATTTGAGGAGATTGAACAGTCTAAGCAGATGCCGTCTCTCGGGGTTATTGAGGATAACGTATCAAAAGATGTTCAGGCACAATATGAATCAAATCCGTACCCTCGTTGGACATCTATCAGCTTTGAGGCACCCATGATTTATGGAGATTTATTACAACGTAATCTTAAAGGTTTTAAAGCTCCGGAATTTGCGTTCAATGAACATATCAATTTGTTGATTGCAGGGTGTGGCACGGGTAGACATGTCCTGCTTGTGGCTAAGTGTTTTCGCAATGCCAGTATACTGGCCATTGACATAAGTAGACGTAGTTTATCATATGCACAGAAAATGGCTGAAAAATATAAGATCCATAATGTTGAATTCCTTCATGCTGATATTTTAAATCTTGGAAAACTCAACCGAAAATTCCATGTAATTGAATCTTCCGGAGTATTACATCATATGCAAAACCCTATTGATGGTTTGAGGGTGCTTTGTGATCTGTTAGAGCCTCAAGGCTTAATTAAACTTGGACTTTACAGTGAAATGGCACGCGGGTGGGTTGTTATGCTGCGTGAAATAATAAAGGATAAAAATTTACAGGCAACTCCGAAGGATATCAGAACTTTCAGAAAGGCTATTATTGGACAGGAGGGGGGAGTATTTGACCTGGCTAGAAATTGTGAGGACTTCTACAGTATGAGTGGTGTTAGAGATTTGTTATTTAATTGTATGGAACACAGATATACTCCAAAGCAGATTGCAGATTTTTGTGGCGAGTTAAATCTTCAATTTTTGGGTTTTTTCATAAAGCCGGAAATATTAGAAGCGTATACAAAACAGTACCCTGATGATATAAATTGTACTAATCTGAATAATTGGCAGCTGTTCGAGAAGGAACATACGGCTATTTTTGGCAATATGTATAACTTCTATTGTCAAAAAATATAACCTCGTAAGAGAATTCAGGATTACACATTAGGATGAAAGGAAGAGGTTCCTGACGTTTCTATCATGATCATGAAACAGGACCAGCAATTTATCTTAATCCCATCAGTGATCTCACCTCACTCATCGTCTCTTCAGCTATCTTTTGGCATTTTTCAGCACCTGTTTTAAGGACATCTTTTACCTGGTCAGGGTTGTTGATCAGTTCGAGACTCTTCTCTCTGATCGGTGCAAGTTCCTTTATCATGTTGTCTGATAGTACTCTTTTGCAATCAACACAGCCTATCTCTGCAGATCTGCACTCCTTGTTGATTCTGTCCAGATCTGAATCTGTTGAGAAGTATTTGTGCAGGGTATAGACATTACAGATATCAGGGTTTCCCGGATCGTCCCTTCTTTTCCTGTTTTCATCAGTTACTGCCCTTGATAGTCTTTTCCATATAGCTTCGGGTTCTTCGATAAGAGATATGTAGTTATTCATACTTTTGCTCATCTTATTCTTACCGTCCAGTCCCATGATTCTGGGTGCATTTGATAGAAGATGTTGTGGTTCAGGGAATAGCTCTCCATATCTCGTATTAAACTTTCTTGCTATTTCGCGCGAGAGTTCAATGTGTTGTACCTGGTCTTCTCCGACAGGTACTGTCTGGCCTTTATACAACAATATGTCAGCAGTCTGAAGAACGGGGTAGTCAAACAGTCCCACATTGATGTTCTTTTCGTTCTGTTGGGACTTGTCCTTGAACTGGGTCATCCTTTCAAGGATTCCCATTGGTGTCAGAGCATTCAATATCCATGTCAACTCTGTATGTTCGGGAACCTGGGATTGGACAAATATAATACACTTGTCAGGATCCAGACCTGCGGCAATGTTTGTTGCCGCGGCATTTATGATCCTCTCCTGCATTATACCGGGATCGTACTCAATCGTAATTGCATGATAGTCGACGATTGAGAAGATACAATCATAGTCATCAAGTAGACTTATCCAATTCTTAATTGCTCCCAGATAGTTTCCTATATGGACTTCGCCACTAGGTTGAATACCACTGAATAATCGTTTTTTCATAGTTGTAATTTGTAAAACTTAGCGGAATGGCTTTAGCCTTCCATTTATACATTCTATCACGAGAATGAAAATCTGAAGGTTTCCGTTACGCTAATAAATATGACTCAAATCCGAGTGTTAAAATATTATAATTTTTCCTGTAATCTTTTGACAGCTTCTTTGATGTCACTGGTATTCCCGAATGCTGAGAATCTGACAAATCCTTCACCGGCCTTACCAAACCCTGCACCGGGCGTTGTGACAACATGTGCTTTAGTCAGGATATCTTCAAAAACATCCCAGGACTTTTTGCCGGGAAATGCAGCCCAGATGTATGGAGAATTGACTCCTCCATAAGTTTTAATACCCAATCCATCCAGTCCGTCCTTGATTATTTTAGCGTTCTCCATGTAGTAATTCACTGTTTCCTTAATTTCAGACTGACCCTTTTCCGACAAAGCTGCAATCGCTCCCCATTGAGCAACATTTGATGAGCCATTAAACAGTGTACCTACTACTCTCTGCCAGTCTTTTCCTACGCTCTCTCCATCATCAAATTTCAGCTCTTTTGGAACAATTGTCCAGCCGAGCCTGACACCTGTAAATCCGGCAGGCTTTGATAATGAACTGACCTCAATAGCACACTCCCTGGCGCCTTCAATCTCAAAGATTGATCTTGGTAGACCTTTCTCTTTAATAAATTCAGAATAGGCAGCATCAAAAATAATTATCGATTTATTCTTTCTCGCGAAATCAACCAACTCTTTAAGCTGCTCTTTTGTTGCGACAGCACCTGTAGGATTATTCGGCGAGCAAAAATAGATTAAATCTGTTCTTTTAGCCTTTGATAAATCAGGAAAAAAATTATTCTCAGCGGTACACCTCAAATATTCGACACCATCAAATTCTTCTGAGTCAGAATTATAATTACCTGTTGCTCCAATCATTACTGATCCGTCAACATATACTGGATATGCAGGGTCCTGGACTGCGACTGTCACATTATTGCCGAATAGAAAAAACAGTCTTCCGCAATCAGGTTTTGATCCATCTGAAACAATGATCTCATCGGTACCTATAATACCGTTATACCAATTTTTTGAAATTCTGGCCTTTAGTTTGTCTAAAAACGCCTGAGCCTGTGCATCATCATCATATCCAGTGTATCCTTCAGACGTACCAAGCTTAGTTACTTCTTTTTGAAGTCCTTCAACGATGTGAGCACTTAGAGGTTCGGTAGTATTTCCAATTCCAAGACTTATTAATTTCGCATCCGGTTCTTTTTCTAAAAGTGCTTTTTTACGTCTTCCAATTTCAGGAAATAGATATCCTGCCTGCAGTTTTTTGATGTTTTCGTTTCTTTTTACCATTATATTTTCACCTATATTTCAAAATTATTAAATCATTAAAATCTAAAGTCGCAAAACAATCATCCATCTCCTCTGGTCTTAAGTAAGAGTCCAAAGGATTAAAGTTATCCATTATAGAGAAATTGCAGCAATTAATATAGAGGAATTATGTGAAATGTAAAGATTCAGCCCTGCTTTGCTGTAATCTCTTTTACATCGATTACGAGTACATTTGTTCTCTCTGCTGCGTCTGATGAGTTGGGAAGTCTCGGTGCCTCAGGTGCATATTTTTCAATAAGCTTGTTTAAGGCAACTGTTTTTTCGTCAATATCAGCAACTATTCTTATATCGCCAAATGCGATTACGCTTTTGTACTTAGTTCTGGATCCGCATGGCATCCGCATGCCGGGAATAACTGATATCATTTCGTCTGTCTCAAAGCATACTTGCTGATTGTGTCTTATATTTTCAATTTTCCGGCCTTCATGTGCGCTATGAAAATATATCTTATTATCATCATATATAAAATTGACAGGCGTGATATACGGTATGTTATTGAAGCATGTACCCAATCTTCCAACTAATGCATTAGACAGTAGCTCTTCCACCTCTGTATAGATTGCGACTTCCTTATCCTTTCTCCTCAATTTGTTGATCCGTTCCTTCCATGCCTGCTATTTCTTGACATCAGCTTTAAATCTCTCTTCCTATCGCTTCTGCAACTGCAGCAGATTCACTCATCAAATCTCCAAAACTCTCAATTGTCAGTGCCTGAGGGCCGTCAACAAAAGACTTTTCCGGGTCTTTGTGAACTTCCAATATCAATCCATCAGCACCAAC
>JABGRF010000358.1 GCA_018648405.1 Candidatus Scalindua sp. | reverse complement strand
TCAAATTTCGCAAACATTATTTTTTTAAGTGTCCTTAGCGTCACTTTATTTTTAGTTTCCTGTTCAACGGAAGAAGATGAGAAACTTCCTCCAATGTCTTCTTCCAGTGGTGCCTCATGCAGTACCGCAACAACGACATGTGGTGGTACAAATGATTTAACTAAAATCCCTAGTGCTTATCTCACGGCGATGACAAAGTACACGACGCTTAACAGCACTTATACGGTCAATGTTTGTACTGAAGATACGGATGGCGATGGAACTCCAGAATACATGGTTGTGGAATCATCAAACAGGCCGGAGCATAAATCCTATTATTGGGAAGCGACTAATGCGCTATACGAAGCATTCACCTTTGCTACAAATCTTTATAAATATGCAGTAACCAAAACAGCTGCAGGATATACTGGCACACCAGCGTCAGCAGGTCCAAACATGATTTATGAACAATGTATTACCATGAAAATGCCACTCACCCCTGCTTCGGCTTCAACCAAGTCTGCAACTGACTTCAGCACCATGGGTTTGGCGTTAAACGGAGTTTCTTTCTTTAATGAAAATGCCGCACCGCCGGATTTAATTACGGATGAACTTTTTACTTTTGATCAGTGTTCCGGTCACCCTCAAAATACTGGCCTATATCACTATCACGTTGATCCTGTCTGCTTGATTAGAGATTTGGGTGGTAGTGTTACTGATAACAGTTCAACGGTCAGCGGTACCACATACTCATGGATCGAAGATAACGGGACAAATGGAGGATTACTCGTAGGATTCCTCATGGATGGGTTCCCTGTATATGGACCGGTCGGAGACAATCATACTGACTCTGATAATGCGTCAACTCCAAGTATTGATGCATACAATGGTCATACTCATAACACAACGGAATTTACAAGTGGTACATACCACTACCATGTTAAAACGGCCAATATCGGCGGAACTAATAGTACAGTCTTCTGGATTACAAATGCAAAATTCTATGGGACTCCTGGTTCAGTAACAGTCCGGTAACTCAGGGTTTGTAAAGCGGCTCTGGCAAGTATTCAATGTAAATTCAAAACAGAAAAATGAAATTATTAAATACACTAGTAATTCTAAGCTTACTCTTGTTTACAAGCGGTTGTATAGCTAAGAAAAGACCACGGAAACCGGTACAAAAAGTAGTGACTGTCGAAGTTCAGGGAACATCCGGAGAACTAACAATCAAAGGTGAGGTATGGGCGGATAACTGGTTTGCTTTCTATTCAGGCAGCAGTTTAATTATTGAAGATTCAGTGCCCATAACAACGGAGCGTTCATTTAATGCAGAATCATTTATTTTTAAAGCCGATTATCCTTTAAGCTTAAATTTTATAGTTAAAGACTTCAAAGAGAATGATACGGGACTGGAATATATAGGCAGTTCGAGACAACAGCTGGGTGACGGTGGTTTTATAGCTCAATTTACAGATCTCAAAACAGGTAAAGTTATTGCTGTTACGGATTCAGACTGGAAGTGTAAAGTTATCCACGAAGCGCCTTTAGATAACTCATGTGTTAATGAATCAGATCCTCAGGCCGGTAAAGCACCGTGTGAATATACTGCTTTGGAAGAACCTGAAAATTGGCAAGAAAAAGATTATGATGATAGTGACTGGAAAAACGCCACAACTCATGCAGAATCTTCGGTAAGACCTAAAGATGGTTACGAGCAGATAAATTGGGAGCAGAATGCTAAATTGATATGGACAGATAATTTAGTAACTCATAATACTATCTTGTGCAGGATACAAATAAAGCAGTGAAAACGATTCGCAGGTAGTTCTAGAAACCGTTCGCTGAGGCGGAGGCTGCGAGGATGGCGAAGGAGTATTTCGGACTTGAATCAGGTTTCGACTCCGCTCAACCAGCGGATGGCGAAAGTTTAAGTTATTTCCTAATTACTTGAGTAAGAAGTTTTTAGAGGTTTATCCAATTAATATCTAAGTTAACTATTTAAGCAAAAACGCAAAGATGAAAAATATCTTAATATTAATTCTAAGCATATTTACGCTCAGCTTAGTTGGTTGTGAAACAATGTCTAATGGTAAGCACAGGATGAAAGGAGAACGGGGTAAAAAACATGATAGAGGAAAAGGGGGAAAACACGAAGGAAAAAAGGGCAAAAGGGAAACTGTTTCTTCAGTGTGTAATGGCAAAAGCGATTTGAGTAAAGTGCCGGACAACTATTTATCCGCCATGATAAAATACACAAAGCTCAATCAAGAGTATCTTATTTATGTTTGTACAGAGGATAGTGATGGAGATGGAAACCCGGAGTTCATTGTAGTTGAATCTACGGGCCGGCCAGAGCATAAATCAGTCTATTATGACTCTTCAAACAAATATTATGAAGACTATGATTATACTACCAACATCCACAAATTTGCTGCAGTTTACGAGGATCAAACACCACGCAGAGCAGGTCGAAATACAATCGAGGAGCAAACCCTTATTCTAAAGATGCCTGTCACGCCCACGTCTGCGGTTGACAAAACTAAAACAGACTTTGGTGCTATGGGAATCGCCTTGAACGGAGTCTCACTCTTTAACGAAAATGCTGCGCCAGGAGATGAAATAACCGATGAACTGTTTACTTTTGATCAATGCTCTGGACATCCGGAAAATCGCGGTACGTATCACTATCACGTTGACCCTGTTTGCCTGATTCAAAAGTTAGGTGGAAAAGTGAATGAAGTCTCCAAAACAGACTCCGGAACTACATACAATTGGCTCGAAGATTCAGGCGACAACGCAGGTCTGCTTCTGGGCTTTCTCATGGACGGTTTCCCAGTGTACGGTCCTATCGGCAATGGAGAAAAAGATTGTAAAGCTAACGCAGTTCCTGCAATTGATGAATATAACGGCCATCTACACTGTACTGCAGATTTTAGCAGCGGGAGTTACCATTACCATGTAAAAACCGCAACTCAAGGTGGAAAAAATGATCCTGTATTTTGGATTACAAATAATTATTTTTATGGAGAACCCGGTTTAATCGGACAGTAAATTCCGAAATTATATCCCTGGAGAAGAGTTTTAAACTATTCCGAAAAGGCCCCAACGCGGCAGATCCATTTTCAACAACTCATGCTCCAGCTTCGGTTATAGTTCATAATTAATTGATGTAATTAAAATTTATACCGAAATGATCTATAATTATCATTTTTATAAAAACACATTAATATTATTATTTTTAAATATTAATGTGTTTTTACTACCTGTAATTTCTTCAGCACATTCTGAGTGGCCTGCTAAAACATCATTATATTCAGAATCGAAAGGTAATTATCGGCTTGAAATTGAAACTAACTTAGAAAATCTGCTGATTGATCTTAAAAACATATCTGCTGATGACAATGAATTAATATTTACTGAGAATTATAAAGAATTAAGAAATCTAGCAGCAAATCAATTGAAGGCAATATTTTTGAGTGTTTCAACTAAATTCTTGAATTCAATTGACATACGTTTTGATAAAATACCCGCCAAATTATCTATACGTGAAATCAATATCATAGAGAATTTGAATCTTAAGGAAGCTCGTAAGAGTGTCTTGATCTTAGCAGTAAAAGCTCCAGCTACTGCAATGAGTATGGAGTGGAGTTGGCCTGAAAGTTTTGGAAGCAATGTCATCAGGACAATGGACAAAAATGGGAAAGCCTTTAGATCCGTTTGGTTTAGAAAATCTCCAAGCAGCCCGCCTTTGCACTTAGCTGGAATGCCTGGTAAGAATTTTGTAAACAGGTTTTTAGCTTATCTGGAAATTGGATTCAGTCATATTATACCGAAAGGCTTTGATCACATAATATTTGTACTGGGAATATTTTTACTTAGTACAAATTGGAAGATAATGTTGGCTCAGGTGACGTGCTTCACAATAGCACATAGTATTTCCCTGGCATTAAGTATCCTTGGATTAATAGCCTTACCTGAAAGGATTGTTGAACCACTAATTGCTCTTTCTATTGTATATGTTGGCATTGAAAATATATTCACTTCAAAACTTACTATCTGGCGGCCCTTACTGATATTTTTATTCGGTTTACTACATGGGCTGGGTTTTGCTGGAATTTTGTTCAGGGTTGGTATTCCTGAAGGGTACTTCCTTGAAAGTTTATTAGCGTTCAACTTAGGTATAGAGGCAGGGCAAATCTTTGTGATTGGAGTTGCCTACTTTGTCTTATATTATTATTTCCATCAAAAATCTTACTACAAAAATTATGTAGTAATTCCAGGTTCAATTACAATCTCATGTATTGGTCTCTGGATGCTTTATCAACGAACATTTCTTTATTGAATACAATTCTCTGCTGGAATAGAGCGGATTCCAGCAAGCCGGATTAGCATTTGATTCAAATTGCTCAAACAAAACTTTTGACAATATCTCATGAA
>JABGRF010000357.1 GCA_018648405.1 Candidatus Scalindua sp. | reverse complement strand
TGGATAGTACAAATTCTGCTACGATGCCTGCGCAGCCAGTGGCAAAGATACATATCTTAAGAATTCTGCTCTGCGATGCGAAAAGCGGATTTGACATGGTTTGAGTTACTAATTACGGGTTTCGGGTTACATTATTCTAGCTTCTGAGCTTTGAGAGAGATGTAATATGCAATCATCATGACTAGTACAACCATAGCACTGACGCCTATCTCATAGAGCTTAATGGTGTCTACATGCTCTGCAAGTGATGTCTGGGCTTCTATCAGCAGTATTCTTCTCACGCCCGCTATGACACCAATTACGAGAAACGGTCCAAGGAGAAACTTTTTCTTTTTCAGGAACCTGTTTACTGTCCAGAGGATTTCCAGAACGATAAGGGCAAGGAGTACATCATTTATCAGTTGTATTATCGATGCCCTTGACGGACTGAGAATATTCAGAGCTGCATGGAAGAGGATATATCCGGATGCAATAAGCAGCAGAATTGCCGCGATCACATGAAATGCAACGTCAAACTTTACAATCCATTTTCTGAACTTTTCAGCAATTTTCGAATCTAGAGGTTCCATAGAGAAAATTGTCCTTTGAATGTGTATGAGTGTTTCAGGCGGTTATTGATAACAGTATACTGTTATAAGCACCAGGTAATGAGGAAAGATGATCCAATATAGGAGAAAGCAGCAATAAAGGCAGCTCCAAGATTTGGTTTTTCCTGATTGACAATTTCATCTGTTAGTTTTGCCCCCGGCAAGAGCACCTTATCAGTAAACAGACGGATCAGAGGCAGCAGGATGACACCAAAACCAAAGAAGCATCCAAGAGTAAGTAAGCTATCACCCCAGCTGGTAAAGTCTTCACCTATGGCATGTCTGACTATATTTGCAACTCCAATAATAGCACCGGCGTAACATATACCAGCGGCAACATTGTCCTTCTCAATTTCATCGTGTATGCAGTAAGGTGTGATCAGGTTATAAACGAAACCGGTGATGATGAAAGATACCTGGCCGATTGCCCAGAAGGCCAGAAGTGTAACTATTCCGCCGCCTTCGCCAGATATAGAGCCAAAAATTATCATACCTGTAGCTAAATAGACAGCCAACTCAACAACGCCAGTTCCCGCATTCTGGTCTTTTAATATCTCTTTTTTGTTGTTGAACTTATACAGGATAACTTTGTCATTAATAAACGTAGAGATGTTCAGCAGTATAATTGCGATTGGCCCGTAGATAAAGATGTCTATCAGGTCGGCAAATATACCGGCTGATTCTCCTACTACAACGCCTCCGATGGCAAACACCAGGCCAAAGTAGTAGCCAACGAGAGAGAGTGCAAAGGCACAATTATCATGCTTGACCAACTCTTCATTTACGTTGATGTCGCGGTGAATCAGGTCGTAAGCAAGCTTCCCAAGCCAGAACAGGAAATAACAACATACGAGATATATAATAGCTGTGATTAGATTATCAAAATTCATTATTTTCCGAACCCTCCTCCTCTACTGCGGAATGGACTCTGGCTTCTTCCTGCCCTCGACCTCACTTTTTGTGCGAAGCTCTGTTTAGCCATTTTCTGCCTTGCCATTTTTCTCTGGAAGAAACTCTTGTTTGTCTGTTTTGTTACAGTTCCATTTGTACCGTACTGGTTCTTACTGCCATAGTATGGTCTGTTGCTCTTTCGATAGTCATTGTATGCACCGTAGTCACTACGGTACACAGGTCTGCTGACCATGCCGAACATATGAGACATGAACATATACTGCCCATAGAATGCCCAGAATGAGTTTCCTGACCTGTTCTGCTTCCACTCACCGTATTGGGAGTTTCCAACATATTGATAGCCCGGTGGAGAAGGTGTCTTTATATATCCATCAGCAGTCTTTGAGAGTAAAGCCATCCCAAGATAGTTCTCGTTTTTCCGGTAATACTGCTCAGATACTTTTACAAAACCGGTATATTGAATATCTTCCTTTATGATAACTTTATACTTATGATGGTAATGCTTGAATATGCTGCCAGTTTTCTGCATATCTTCCAGGATAATGGAATATTCCGGAACATTCTTCAGCCTGGCTGATAGTTTTTCAATTGGAGAGCGTCTGGCTCCGCATGACGACAGAGTCATTGCTACGCATATTAAGACAGATAAAGTGATTATTTTTTTTGTTAAAGACATGCTTGGTTATTTCCTGCGTATTTCTTATAAAACATTTTCTTCATTAAGAGAACTATGAAGTATTCGGTGTATATAACGGTTTTGTTTTGAATTGTCAACCTAAATGTATAGGCCTACTTATTAGGGTTACTCTCAACTATTTCCTTTGTTATAATGCCATGATGTATAAAGTTCTTACAATAGCTGGTTCTGATTCTTGTTGCGGTGCAGGTGTGCAGGCTGACCTTAAAGTGATAAGTGCGCTCGGTGCTACCGGTACATGTGCTATTACAGCTATAACAGCACAGAATACTCTCGGTGTGAGTTCCGTTTTCAATATACCTGCATCAGTTGTCGGTCAACAGATTGACGCTGTCGTTTCTGACATTGGAGCTGACTCTCTGAAAACGGGGATGCTTGTAAGTGAAGAGGTCGTTGAGATAGTATGCGATATATTCAGAAAATACAGCCTGAAAAATCTGGTAGTAGACCCGGTCATCTTTTCTCACAAGGGCGAAAGGCTTTTGTCTGATAAAGGGATCAAAAAGCTGGTTTGTGACTTGATTCCATTATCATGCCTGGTAACTCCAAATATCCCGGAAGCGGAAATCCTGACAGACCGTAAGATAGAGAGTCTTTCCGATATTAAAGACGCTGCCAGTGCAATCTGTGAACAGGGGGCTTCTAACGTGTTGATTAAGGGTGGGCATGCCAATGACTATGGAAATGACAATAATGCAAATGGAGAAATTATTGATCTCTTTTATGATGGAAAAGAGTTTCAATACTTTAGAGAAAAACGGGTTGATATAGACAATGTTCACGGAACAGGTTGCATGTATTCATCTGCAATAGCTACTGAATTGGCAAAGGGAAATGACATGAACAGTTCAATTACAGTTGCAAAGAAGTTTATAACTAAGATAATAAAAGAGTCGTCAATGCCGGGAAAAGGTAACAGGTTAGCTGATTTTACACATCAAACCGATAAGTAGTATTTTGCTTTTAACGTAGAAGAGCAAAGCCTGATCTAAACATTTTCCCTTGATTAAGTGTCGGTAATTGCTTAATATCTATGATTCAAATAGTTTTCTAATTCAAATAAAGGAATGGACTTATAACAATGTATAAAATTGCAACTATACCTGGAGATGGAACTGGACCCGAGGTCGTTCGAGAAGGATTGAAGGTGCTTGAGGCTGCAGGCCAAAAGTACGGTTTTAAATATGAGCTGGTTAATTATGACCTTGGTGGTGAACGGTATTTAAAAACAGGAGAAATTTTACCTGATTCCGTAATTGAGGATCTTAGGAAGTGTGATACAATTTTTCTCGGTGCGATTGGACATCCGGATGTACAGCCGGGCATCCTTGAAAAGGGTTTGCTTCTGAAAGCAAGATTTGCGCTGGAGCAGTACATAAACCTGCGTCCTGTAAAGTTATATCCTGGCGTAGATTGTCCGCTAAAGGATAAAGGGCCTGATGATATTGATTTCGTTGTTGTGCGTGAAAATAACGAAGGTCTGTATGCCGGTATAGGAGGTTTCTTAAAGAAGGGAACTTCTGAAGAGGTTGCGACACAGGAGATGATCAATACAAGGCAGGGGGTTGAGCGCTGTATTCGTTACGCGTTTGAATATACAAGAAAACGTGGCAAGAGAAAACAGTTGCTGCTGTGCGCAAAGACAAACGTATTGACTTTCGCTCATGATCTGTGGTGGCGTGTATTTAATGAAGTGGGTGAGGAGTACAGCGATATAAAACGTGAGTACGCACATGTTGACGCTACATGCATGTGGATGGTGAAGAATCCTGAATGGTTTGATGTTATTGTTACCTGCAATATGTTTGGTGATATTATTACCGATCTGGGTGCGATGATTCAGGGCGGAATGGGAATCGCCGCGGGTGGAAATCTAAATCCGGAAGGTGTCTCCATGTTTGAACCGATCGGAGGGTCTGCTCCGAAATATACTGATAAGAATGTTATTAATCCGGTTGCTGCCATACTTGCATGTACAATGCTTCTTGAGCAGTTAGGTGAGGACAAAGCGGCTGCGGCTATTGAAAGAGCAGTAATAGATGTTGTCGGTAATAAACTAAAGGGTGTAAATGCGGGTAAGATGGGTTATTCCACTTCTGAAGTGGGCGACCTTATCGCAGAGGGTATTGCGTAACATCCTGATGTGTTTGGTTTTTAAAAACAAATGGGAGTCTTTATGCAGAGTACTATTGCGTTGGAATCCAGTGTTTTGGTTTTAAAC
>JABGRF010000213.1 GCA_018648405.1 Candidatus Scalindua sp. | reverse complement strand
CCGATTCCGCCGGACGTTCTCTTAATAGCGTTAGCAGTTGCAATACCAGCCAAAGCGTTTAAATATGCATTGATATGCTCTGTCGGGTCAATATTAGGGGGATGTTTTGGTTATTTTATTGGCTTTCAGTTTTTTGAGTATGTCGGAAGACCGATTATCAGTTTTTACAACATTACTGAGTTATTCGATGCAGTGAGTACTCAATATCAAAATAACGCATTTTCGGCAATTTCAGTGGCTGGGTTTACTCCCATACCATACAAGGTATTTACCATTTCGGCCGGAGTCTGTAAGGTCAATATCTTTACCCTGATCCTTGCATCAGCTTTAAGCAGAAGTGCAAGGTTCTTTATGGTTGCAGGATTGTTATATTTCTTCGGTCCAAAGATAAAAACATTTATAGAGAAGTATTTTAACATTCTCTCTATCATATTTGTCATATTACTAATCAGTGGCTTCGTTGCTGTAAAATACCTCAAATAGCTTACCACTTTCCATGTGGTAAGCTGAGTTTTCACACAAGGAGAATTATCATGCGTAAACACCTCATATTATTTTCTTTATTCATTCTCTGCATAGCCTTCCCTTCGATAAATCACGCAGAAGATTACATGTTTGGAGATCTGCCGGGCGAAGGGCAGAATGTACGTGAGCCTGCCGTAGCAGGTCGTTTTTATCCGGATTCTAAAGCTGAACTTACAAAAAAGATAAACAACTATCTGGATAAGGCTTTGTTAGAGAGCCTACCTGGGAAACCTGTAGCGATAATATCTCCGCATGCCGGATATCAATATTCGGGAGCGGTTGCCGCTTACGGTTACAAAGCCATAAAGGACCACGGATATAAAAGAGTGATAGTGCTTGCACCCTGCCACTATTCCAGATACAGAGGAGCATCTATACTTGATGTCGAAGCTTATAAGACACCATTAGGACTGGTAAACCTCAATCAGGGCATCTGTAATAACCTTATAAATAATCCTCCATTTATTGGCACATTCAAGAATGCACATAAAAGAGAACACTCCCTGGAGACACAATTACCTTTTCTGCAAACGGTCCTTGGAGACGACTTTGAACTCATCCCCCTACTCATCAGCAGGCTTAACAGCGATGAGTTAGATTTTATTGCTGATAAATTGAGACCATTAATAGATGAAGATACGCTGATAGTTGTAAGTTCTGATTTTACCCATTACGGTTACGGGTACGATTATGTTCCTTTTAAAAAGGATGTAGAGGCGAAGTTAGAAAGACTTGACCATGGGGCAATAGAACGAATCCTCGCCCTGGATTTTGACGGATTCTTCCAATACAAAAGGGCAACCGGAATAACGGCCTGTGGATTTATGCCTATCGCATTGATGATGAAGATTATGCCACCTAACGTGCAGGGGAAGATGCTAAAGTATGACACATCAGGCAGTATACTGGGCAATTTTGACAGTTCCGTGAGCTACGCCTCAATAGTATTTACAAGAGACATTGAACCTCCTGATATTATAGGCGACAGCAATGGTTTGAACAGTGATGAAAAGTTGACGCTACTTGAAGTTGCAAGGAACACACTCGAATATTGCGTGAAGGAGGGAAAGAAGCCTCACTTAAATTCCGGAGAATATACACTAACACAAACGCTGAAGAATAAAAGAGGTGTATTTGTAACACTTAATAAGAACGGTAATCTTCGTGGTTGTATTGGTCACATCCAACCCAGAGAGCAGCTTTTTGATGCAGTAATAGACAATACCATTAATTCTTCAATGAACGACGGACGCTTCAAGCCCGTCAGCGAAGATGAACTGTCAGATATAGAAATTGATATCTCGGTACTCAGTCCCATAAGAAAAATAAGCGGTGCTGAAAAATTCATAACCGGAAAGCACGGAATCATCATACGTCTGGGAGGCACGAGAGCAGTATTCCTTCCACAAGTTGCTACTGAACAGGGCTGGAATAGAGAAGAAACCCTCGCCCACCTGTGTAACAAGGCGGGATTGCCTTCATACGCATGGAAAGACGAGGAGATGGAATTTTTTGTCTTTACGGCAGAAGTGTTCCATGAAGGCAAAAGTTTAGCCATGAAATAATACAAAGACTCTCTTTTTCACAGTTCGTGACTGTTTTGCTTTACAGTAGCCGCAGACTTCAGTCTGCGCTAACCATTCCACAAAAAAATCTATTCTCCAAAAATGGACGAAAAAGATAAAAAAGTATTACTCTCTATAGCAAGGGAGAGTATTGAATCTGCAATAACAGACGATCCCAGCAAGCATGCACAAACTGAAATAACCAGCCCGGAGCTCAAAGAAGAGAGTGGTGCCTTTGTAACATTAAGAAGAGACGGAAAATTACGTGGGTGTATAGGGCGAATGGTTTCAGATATTCCTCTCTACAAGCTTGTTTCTGAGATGGCAGTGTCAGCGGCAAAAGAGGACCCGAGGTTTAGCCATATTCAGCTTTCAGAATTAGAGAGTTTGGAGATAGACATCTCAGTACTATCTCCCTTACAAAAAATTGATGACCCTCTGGACTTCGAGCTTGGCACACATGGGATTCATATTAGAAAAGGTTCTTCAAACGGTTGCTTCTTACCTCAGGTTGCTACTGAAACAGGATGGACAAAAGAAGAATTTCTGTCCAAATGCTGTAGTATGAAGGCAGGCCTGTCACCGGATGCATGGAAAGAAAAGAATATAGAGATTTATATATTCACATCAGAAAGTATCTCTTAGAGGATCGATAAAGGCGGTTAATCCACCCCGGTTATCATGAGAAACAGCAAACTTCCAAAATCCTTTTCAGCCTGTAATTCAATGCTTTATATGCGGTTTAGCCTGGAGCAATAGACGTTACATTGCCTCCCTTGTTTTTCAAGATATGACTGACAAAATCCATTGATATACACCTCTTTCTCTAATAATAGGCTGATAATTCCTACCCCACGGAAATCAACAACTAAAGAGCTCGTGATACCTATCCAGAATTCAAAAACCATGTTAGCAAATAGCTATACGAGTCAATAACAAATCTCGATAAATATAATATGGAGTGCATCATCCGTGAAGATGATCAAAATAAATAAAGAAGCTTACTTCAGCCGTAAAGTTTGTTGAGATGCCAGATAATCAACTATTGGCCTTATAGATATTAGAAAAGAATTAAAAATCAAAATGAAAGACCAAACCCTGATTTGTGTTTGATTTACCAATGATTAGTGACTATTATTGATCGAAGATTAATGTCTTCTTAACATATAAAATTTACAGGTCAGGATTATTATTCCTTTATAGAATACGATGACTCAAACATTTTCCTTATCAGCAACAACTCTTTTTGGCCTCGAAGAAATATTGGCAGAGGAACTGAAATCATTAGGGGCAAAAGATATTCGTGTGCAGCGTCGATTTGTGGAATTCTCCGGCGATCAATACCTAATGTATAAAGCCAACCTGTGGTGTCGTACGGCTATTCGTATTCTCAAACCCATTGCATATTTTACCCTTCATGAGGAAGATGATCTCTACCGGGAAATCCAGGAGATCCGTTGGGATAAATATATCACCCCACAATCCACCATAGCTATAGACTCTTTTGTGCACAGTTCAATCTTTACCCACTCTTTATACGTATCGCAAAGGACCAAAGATGCTATTGTCGACCAAATGCGAGATGAAAAAGGCATCCGTCCGGGCGTGGATTTAAAAGACCCTGACTTGCGTCTGAATCTGCATATTAATCAGAACAAGGCTGTTCTTTCACTGGACTCTTCCGGCGATTCCCTGCACAAGAGAGGGTATCGTATTCAAACGAATACCGTACCGTTAAATGAAGTACTTGCGGCGGGAATTCTCTATTTGACCGGCTGGGACTGCAACTCAAGTTTTATAGACCCTATGTGCGGTTCCGGTACGTTTTTGATAGAAGCGGCTATGATGGCGCTGGGCCGTGTACCCGGCTATTACAGAAACAAATTCGGCTTTATGCGTTGGCTGGACTATGACTCGGGGCTCTTTCATGGCATTCAGGACGAAGCGATAAAAAACGAGAGAGAGACACTCTCTTTTCCTATTGAAGGATCAGACGTTAATAGAAAGACTTACCAGATCGCTTGTAAAAATATTCAAAATGCCGGTATGGAAGACTATATACAAATCCAACACAAGGCTTTTGAGGAACAAACACCTCCCCCGGCCCCCGGAGTAATGGTCATGAATCCTCCTTATGGGGAACGTCAGGAAGTAGATCAGTTACGAGAAAAATATATAAGAATAGGTGATGTGCTAAAAAGCAAATATAAGAATTACAGTGCATTTGTTTTTACCGGTAATTTGAAGGAAGCCAAAAATATCGGTCTTAGAACCACTTTTCGCAAAGAGTTGTTCAATGGTGCGATCGATTGCCGTTTGCTGAAATATGATATGTACGCGGGAAGTAAGTGATAAGTTAAGGGTTTGC
>JABGRF010000355.1 GCA_018648405.1 Candidatus Scalindua sp. | reverse complement strand
GAAACATTGTTGCCATTCTTTTTCTTCCTCATTGTAATATGAGATGTCCTTACTGTCATGCTACTCATCTGGTCAAGAAACCTAATGAGCTTGAAAGTATACCGTTAGAGGCTGTCGCGAGAAGTATCGAAAAGAAAAAAGATTGGCTGGATGGGGTAGTCATTTCCGGAGGGGAACCGACATTCCAAGATGACCTTGATTCGCTTATAAAGATCTTCAAAGACATGGGATTAAAGGTAAGGCTGGATACGAATGGTACAAATCCTGATAAAATAGAGGATTTGATACAGCGAGAGTTAATTGATTGTATCGCCATGGACATAAAAGCTCCTTTGAGAGATGGGAAGTATAACGAAGTGGCTGGCGTTCTGTGTAGCTTGTCGGATCTTGAAAGAAGCGTAAAGCTGATAATGGAAAGCGGGTTAGAGTATGAGTTTCGCACTACCGTCTGCCCGACTTTTCTGACGAAAGCTGATGTTGTTGAGATCGCGCAGAGTATAGCTGGTGCGAGTAGATATATTTTGCAATCCTTTCGACCAACAAATTGTCTGGACAAAGCGATGTTTGACGTCGTGCCGTATACTGAAGATGAAATAAGGGATTTTGCTGAAAGTGCGCGGAGGTTTGTAAAACACTGTTACGTTAGAGGTGAAGAAATGAAGGCCTTCAGCTGTAATTAGTAACTCTTCGATTATTCTGGTTCTGCTTTTGTCATAAGGAGGGCCGTGTGATATGGCAATAAAGAAGAGTACCGCAAAAAAGAAAGTCACAACGGCAAGAAGGTGAAGTAAGATTTCTCGAAACCGTGCGATGGCTTGAAGATAGGTGGCTTTATAAATTATTACAAGATAAAGGTTTTAAAAGTAGGTAAATGCAAAAGTATTCTAATCTACGTTTATTGGGCCAAATATTGAGATAGTTTATATGGGGCGTCTCCGTGAGGCGCTCCTTTTTTATAGGTCTAATAAGGATCTAACCTTGTAACCGGAGTGAACTAATCTATTATGCTACTTAAAAAATTAGAACTATTTGGGTTTAAGTCTTTTGCTGACAAGACGTGCTTTGAGTTTGGAGAAGGCATTAACGGCATTGTCGGTCCTAATGGATGCGGTAAGAGTAATGTGGTTGACGCATTTAAGTGGGTACTCGGGGAGCAACGTGCAAAATCGCTCAGGGGTAATGAGATGTTAGATGTTGTTTTTAGCGGTACTAATTCACGGCCATCTATGGGATACGCCGAAGCATCACTGGTTTTTCTGAATGACAAAGGTTTATTACCTGTAGAATATAACGAGGTCTGTATTACAAGACGTCTTTACGTAGCTGGAGAATCTGAGTATTTAATAAATAAACAGCCATGTCGGTTAAAGGATATAAAGGAGCTTTTCCTCGGTACGGGGGTAGGGGGAAGTTGTTACTCAATTATGGAGCAGGGAAAGATCGAATCTCTCTTGCAGGTAAACCCGCAGGAAAGACGCTTTGTTTTTGAGGAAGCGGCTGGTATCAGTAAATACAAAACAAAAAAGAGAGAGTCTATGTTAAAGCTGGAAAAGGTTGAACAAAACCTGCTCCGCGTAAATGATATAATTGAAGAGGTTCAGAAACAGCTACGCTCTATAAAACTCCAAGCGTCAAAAGCTCGCAAATATAATGAACGAGTTGTGAGATTAAAAGAGTTAAGGATCAAGCTCTCCCTGAAGAAATATAAAACGTTTAAAGACAAAAGGGCGGTTGCGCAGGAACAGATACAGCAGGAGGAGAGGCAGTGCCAGGAAGCACTCTCTATAATCGAGGAGTTGAAAGAGGAGAGAGATCGTTTGCAAAGCAGTATAAATGAGATTGCCTCCAGCCTCGAAAAATCTCTGCTTAATATGGCTAGCCTGACAGCAAAAATAACCAGTTCGCATGATAAAATAGGATTTAATCATAATGCCATAGAGGAACTGAATATACAGAAGAGCAAATATGAGAGATCTATAGATGTACTTAAAAACAAGATTGAGCACGCAGAGAGTGGTATTTGTGATCTCAACCTGGATCTGGAAAAAATACAGGCAGCTTTAACAGATGGAAACAGCGGTTTGTCAACTAAGGAAACAGCACTGAAACAGTTTGAGTATGAGTATGATGTTCTTCAGCAACAGATCGAGGAGAATAAGAAACAGGTTATTGACATGTTGCATAAAGGTTCAAGTCTTCAAAATGAGGTAGGTAGCTTAAGTGCGGAAAGAGATACAATTGGCAACAGGAGAAGTAAGTTGCTAAAACGTCAGGAAGAGGTATCTTCAGATCTGGAGCGTATAGAGTTTGAGAGGCGTAACCTTACGGAACAAAGGAACATGGTATTAGGTAAAATTGAAGGCCTGGAACAATCTCTGGTAGGTACCAACGAACAGATTAAGGTCTTAAATTCTGAAATCCAAAGTGTTGGTGACGGTATAAACAGCCTGCAGCAATTGAAGAGCCGTAAAGAATCCCGTCTGGAGACCCTCGAAGACCTTGAGAAGCGTTTTGAAGGAGTAAGCTCAGGTGTGCAGGTAGTTCTGGAGGAGTCCGGAAAAGATGACGGAAAGATAAGTGGAGTGCATGGCATGATTGCGGATCTGATAAAGGTTGATACCGCATATGTACCTGCTATTGAGGCTGTCTTGGGTGATAGGGCACAGATAATTGTTGCTAACTCCATAAAAGATGTGGTTCAGTCATCTGATTTCCTGAAAGAACAGGATAAGGGATTTGTCAAGTTTCTTCCTCTGGAAGATATAAGCACGGAAAATAGTCATGAGCCTGTTGATATAAATGCTCCAGGTATTGTCGGTAGAGCAGTGGATTTAGTAAAGAGCGAAGATCGCTTCAAAACTCTGGTAGGATATATTTTCAGGGATACGATTGTCGTTGAGGACTTTGATACTGCATTGAGACTATCCGGTGATAAATGCGGAGCAAAATTCATAGTGACGTTAAAGGGAGAGGTAGTTGAACCCGGTGGAACTATCCTTGTTGGTCAAGGCAATATGACAATTGGACTTATTTCCCGAAAGACTGAACTTGAAAGCATCAAATTGGAACTAGCAAAGATTTTGGAAGAGATTGCTACACGATTAAGCGAAAAGGAGATCAAGGAAAGCGAGGTTGTGCACCTGGCTCAAAATGCCGATGAGTTTAAGAGTGGGATAGATGCCGAGAATGTTATTAAAGTTTCACAGGATAATAACCTTCAGAAGGAAGAATTCAAAAATGTAGAACTCAACGATGAGAGGGTGGTTAATGAGAGCGAAATACAAGAGATAAACGAACATATTGAAAGCATTAACCAGAGAGAAGTAAACCTTAACAATGAGATTGTAACCTTGAATGATCAGCGCAAAGTTTTGGAAGACCAGGTTGTGGTCTTAGATAATGACAGGGTCAATAAGGAATCCGGTAAGGGTAACGTGCAAAATGAGATAACCGAACTTAAGATCGTGTTGGCACAAAAAGAGGAAAGAAAAGGCAATGTCATTACCTCTCTTGAGAAAATAGGAAAAGAACTGTACGAGAACAAAGAGGAGCTCACAGCCGCCCATAGCGAAATAGAGAATTGCCGGGAAAAAACGGTTACAAGTGAAAACATGATTACCGAGCTGAATAGAACGCTTGAAGGCCTCCAGGTAGACAAAGTTGCATTAGATGAAGAGAGCTTAAGATTGAAGAAGGAGCAGAGCGTATGTAGTGGGCAACTGACTGAAAAGAGAAGGCAGGTAGATGAATATGATGAAGAATATAAAGGCCGTGAGCATGTGATAAATGAACTGCGGTTGAAGGAGAATGAATTCAAAATAAAAATCACAGATCTTGAAGAAAGAATACACGATGATTATCAGGTTGAGCTTTCTACATTTGCTATGGAGCATGGTGAAGAGGATGCCGAGTCTCTGGACTGGGAGAATGTGTCCAGGGAAATTGAAGAGCTGAGGAGCAAGGTTGATAGAATGGGAAATGTGAATCTAGAAGCTATTCATGAACAGACGGAGCTAGAGGAGAGAGAGGCGCATCTCTCAGCCCAGATGGAAGATCTGCAGACATCTGAGAAGGCTTTACAGGATATTATTAACAAGATAAATATTACAAGTCGGGAATTATTTGAAAAGACATTTAAAGAAATCAGAAGTCACTTTCATGAGCTGTTTAGAAAATTGTTTGGTGGCGGCAGGGCGGATATCATCTTGGAAGAGGGAGTTGATATTCTGGATGCAGGTATAGACATAATTGCTCAGCCTCCCGGAAAAGATCTTAAATCAATTATGCTTTTTTCAGGTGGTGAAAAGGTTATGACAACCATTGCTCTCCTGTTTGCTATCTTCCAATCTAAACCTAGTCCGTTTTGCCTGCTTGATGAGGTGGATGCCGCTCTTGACGAAAATAATATTAAACGTTTTATTCAGATACTCAAGGAATTTGCAACAGAATCTCAGTTTGTTGTTATAACACACAGTAAGCA
>JABGRF010000354.1:2998-4485 GCA_018648405.1 Candidatus Scalindua sp. | reverse complement strand
TATCTACTGTTTCGTGTCCGTCTGTCAGCCAGAGGATAGCTCCTTGCGGGGATCCAATTTCATCAGGAATACGCTCGCCACAAAAAAAACCAAGTAAGCCTGCGGACTCGTTATCAAGGTAAGTATCTAATAGACCGTATCTTATGGCCAGTTGCATATGCTCAGGTCGTCCGATACCAAGGAATTGACAATGGGGTAACACCTCTCTAAGGCAGTAGAGGGCCGGCCAGGTAAGTATAAAATCTCCAAGTGCACCGCGATGACAGATAAGGAATGTTTTCATCTTGTAGATAATACCCTGTATTAAAATAATTTACTTTGAATAATCGGTCTCATTTTATATAAATGAAATATATTTTAATTTAATTATATGATGGGAACAAACAATAACTCTTTTTTTGTTAGATTATTGTAAACCCTGATAAATTTATTTTGTAATAAGCCATAAAAAATCAGAAAGGTGTATTAAAAATGAAAAGATCATCAGCTATTTTGTCTCTTATTCTACTATTTATTGTTACCGCTTTTGTTAATTATACAAATGCTTCAGAATATTCACTGTCCAATGAGGATACACATAACAGCCCTCAGGCTGTATCGCCTCAGGCTATGTCAAAGGATCCTCTTGTTGGTACTGTCGCAGAGACGATGAACAGTGGGGGGTATACTTATATTCTTCTTCAAACTAAGGCAAAGATGTTTTGGGTAGCGATAGCTGAAAGTACGGTTGCTGTTGGAGAGGAAGTTGTTCTGGCGTCTGGTATGGAAATGCTTGAGTTTCACAGCAAGTCTCTGGACCGTACTTTTGATTCAATTATTTTTTCTGAAGGAATGATTTCGCAGGGAGGGAAAGCTGCTCCAAAACCTAAAAAGAAAACATATGGCAGTAGTGGGGCCAAGCCTTCAACACAGGAGAATGTAAAGGTTGAAAAGGCTGGCGGAGGTAATGCTTACACGGTAGCAGAGCTTTTCAAAAAAAGAAAAGAGCTGGACAATCAAGATGTAATTCTGAAGGGGAAGGTTGTCAAGGTTACTGCCCGGATTATGAACAAAAACTGGTTACATATCCAGGACGGGTCTGGAAGTGCACAGGATGGAAACAATGATATGGTTGTTACTACAATGGACTTGCCTTCAGTTGGAGATACCGTTACCATAAAGGGAGTCTTGTTTTCTGATAAAGACTTTGGAAGTGGCTACAAATATAATGCGATTGTTGAGTTTGGTCAGGTTTCAAACTAAATCAAATTGGACGCAGATTTACAAAATAGACAGACACGATTTCAAAGTGTCTGTCTATTTTTTTAGACCCTTTTATTCACATGCCGCTTAATGCGCGTGCGTCCAGTACTTTAACCTTCACATCTGAAGGGATTATACGTGTGTCTTCAGGGATAGAGACATTTTCCTGGATCTCTATCGTTTCGGTAACTACTCCCATTGCGGCAACCTCCTGATCCTTTTTTAATGCAATTCCTTTCCACATC
>JABGRF010000354.1:0-2898 GCA_018648405.1 Candidatus Scalindua sp. | reverse complement strand
GCAGTAGGAGTAAATTATTACATTTTAAGCTTTACTCGTCTAGAGGGGCAGTAGACATCTTTTAAGTAATTTCTATTGGATACTTATCAAATGCAAATTCCAGATTCGTTCAGGATATTGGTAACAGGGATCACATCAATACATGGATGGCCTATATTCACGCAATTACACAAACTGTTACCGGAAGCTCTTTTGTATGGTTTGAGACCGCCTAAATCCAATATTCCTGAAGCTGGCAACGTCTCATCATTCTGTATTACCGAACAGCAGAAACTGGAAAAAATCAAAGTTGAATTCAACCCCACCCATGTAATACATTGCGCCGGAGTATGTGATCTGGATGTATGTGAAGAACGGCCGGAATGGGCGCATTCGCTAAACGTAAAAGGTACTAAGGCGGTGGTAGATGTCTTTGGTGATGATATACCCGTCCTGTACATGAGTACCGATCTTGTGTTCTCCGGTTTTAATGCACCTGCAGGGGGGTATTCAGAAGATGACAAGCCAAATCCCATTAATGTTGTAGGAGAGACCTTTGCCTGCGCAGAAACATATATTCAGAAATGCAGAGATTATTGTATTATCAGACTTGGGCTGCCACTTGGTGATTCTATTGGCGGTACAAAGGGCGCGATTGATTGGATAGAGAGCCGTTTCAAGAGGAATCTGCCTGTAACACTATTTTACGATGAATACCGAAGCTGTGTTGATTGTGAGGAGATTGGCAGGATCGCGATTGCTGCCCTTACTCTTGAATTGAGAGGACTATTCCATCTGGGAGGGGACAGGAGATGGAGTCTCTTTGACATTGGCAAATATGTGCTGGATAGGGGCGGGTATGCTCCAGATTTATTACATGGAAGAATGCGGGATCAGGAAGAAAACGGTCCACCACGTATTGGTGATGTATCACTTAATTCTGGAAAATTACGAAGCCTTATCATGCAAGAATAACCTCTTTCTGCAATAGGAGGTTGTTCTTTATTGATAATGGTTTAACGTGATGGAATTAATAACTCTTCGGATTACAAGATTAGTGGTTTTACATTGTACAGATACCACGTTCAGATTTTTCTATAAAGTATGAGAACTCGGAGGCAGGGCCAGATGGATAGGCAGATTTGATTTTTTCAAGAGCATGACTTATATTCAGGCCTGATAGGTAAAGCAACTTAAATGCCTCTTTTATTTCCTGCCGTTCTTCTTTAGATAATGTTGATCTCCGCAGTCCGACCGAGTTAAGGCCCAGGATCTTGTTGCCCTCTAACGGTTTCACCAGGCAGAATGGAGGTATATCTTTGGAAACACCGCAGGTGCCACCAAGCATAGCAAGTCGTCCTATCGTTACAAACTGATGCACGACGCAATTGCCGCTAATGAAAACATTATCACCGACATCTACATAACCTGCTAACAATGCACCGTTCGCGATTATAACATTACGGCCAAGTTTAACATTGTGTCCTAAGTGCGATAACGCCATCAGAAAGCAATCGTCACCAATCTCCGTTACGGAATCAGTCTGAGTTCCACGATTAATAGTTACACATTCACGTATCTGACAATTTGCACCGATAGAGACAAAGGATTTTCCCCCTTCGAAGTTAACATCCTGAGGTATACCGCCCAGAACAGCCCCGGCGTGAATGTTGCAGCGTGGTCCGATAGAAGTGTATGGTCTGATACTGACGTTGGGGCCAATGACAGTTCCATCACCGATAGTGACATCTGATTCAATGACAGTAAATGGGCCTACCTCAACATCATTACCCAGCTTTACATTCGAATCAATGATAGCAGTCTTGTGGATCATTTTATCCTCTTCTCTTTACAAAAAAAGACATTCCTGCTTTTCTCCAAAGCAAGAATGCCTCTTAATATTTTACTATTATTACTAATCTTTCTTAATGATCATGGCCCTTGTGTTCATCATGGCCTTTATGCTTACCATGGTCTTCGTGCTCGTGATGTCCCTTGTCTTCATGGTGAGATCCTTCGTGATGAGTATTTGCGTACTTGGTAGCACAGCTAGGGCAGCAGAAAGTCTGATGCTCGCCATTATGCTCAACTGTTACCGCACCGACATGACCGTCATTAGATTCGCCACATTGTGCACACAAACCGGCATCATGTTCATCAGCAGCAAAGGTAGTTACACTACCTACACAAAACGCAATCATCAAACTAGCAAAAACAGTAATTACAGCAATATTTGTAATTCGCTTCACGTTTACACCCTTTCAAAAAAAGTCAATTTAGAATAAACTTACAGGTGAATAAATTTTAGTATTTAAACTTTTAAAGTCAATAGAAAATAAGGGCGAAGAAAAAGAGCGTATTAGAGAAATATCAACCTTTACTCTTTTGATATTTCTCAGATTTCTTTAGCTTTGCTTTCATGTTCTTCTGCTCAGAAATATCTCTGATTATTCCTTCAATAGTGACATGATCACCATCCTCATTTCTGATTAAATTGGCAGTGCGTTCGGTATAAAAGGTTTTGCCGCCTTTCTTTTTACAATTAGATACAAAATCTCTCAAGACTCCATATTTTTCCAGTTTCTCAAGATGATTCCATCTATCTTCAGGGTCTGCATAAATATTCTTAGTCTTCACGCCCATCATCTCTTCAGGGGATTTATAACCAAACATCTTTGCACAGGCCAAATTTACCCATGTGAAGGACCCTTCGGATCCAGGCTCGCACTGATATACACCTTCCGTAAGTGAGTTAAATAATTCTCTGTCGCGCTGTACAGATTCATGTAACTCATCCTCAAGCCTCTTTCGTCCGGTAATATTCCTGATTATTCCTTCAATAAGAAGAGGTTTGTTATTTTCGGTTCTAATCATATTTGTAGTGCGTTCGGTATAAAGAGGTTCTCCGTCTTTTTTCTT
>JABGRF010000353.1 GCA_018648405.1 Candidatus Scalindua sp. | reverse complement strand
TTGGATTCAGGGTTGGCTCTGACTGGACACAGGTATTTGAGCAGGTACTGGAAAACCTGCGGAAACTATATGACTCAGGTGATTACTACAAGGATTGGTACAAGAGCAGTGCCGTTACTGTACCTTCAGATAAGGGTGTAACTGTATAATTCATTTGATCAAAGCTTAAAGGCACAGAAAAGTATTTTGCTAACGCCTATATATTTTTCTGTGCCTTTTTTATTCTCAAGAACAACCTCTCTGCTTACTTGATCAGAACAGATCTCCTTCAATTTCACCTCTTCTCCTGAAATTATCCTTCGGTCTCTAGATGGCCCTATGATTTTACTTATTACACATAGAAATAATACCATTTGTATATATCGTATCTATGACGTTAGCATGATCTTTATTGGCAGTGTATTGACAAATTATATTTTTAAGGTAAAATTTACTTAGTTTAAAAATTATCTGTATTTAATCAATATATAAGTCACAAATTGGAAGTATTTAGAAAAAGGAAGGTGGAACAATGTTAAATATTTATAGAAAACTTATTATTCCAATGGTTACTATGTTTGTGTTTGTCCTGTTATGCTTTATAAATAGCTCAATTAACAAGGCAGAGGCAACAGACTACATTAAAAAACCATCAGAAACACATCATCAATCATTTGAACCATATGAAAATCCAATTGTTATTCCGGATCCAAAACCCAAAGGTGTTGTTGTAAGGGTTAAAGAGGTGACAACATACGAAGTTGTTGTTGACGAAGAAAGGGTAGCTGCAAATAACGTCACGATGGATGATCTCGAACTCATAGAGGTGAAGGACAAGAAGGATATTAATTTTCACCAGGTTGACTGCTATTTCTATGCAAAGGTAAAGCAGAATCAAACAAAATCAACAGAATTTGGAGCTAGCACGCGATTCAGAGAGGGTGAACAGTTCTGGCTGTCAGACGGTGGGAAGTATGTTGAGTGGGAACCATGGTCAGATTGGTACTCAGGCAATAAGTGGTAATATGTTTTATATCCTGATTATGCCGATAGCATGAACGGGTTTATTGTTAGAGTCGAGCAAAAGAGCCTATCCATCTGTCCTGGACTATATGTTCAGGACAGATACATTCATCAAATACGAATAGATCTAACGATCGTCAACTCCTTTTTGTTTTGTTTTGTACAATTCAAATGATTCATCCTTTTTTGCAAGCGGGCTGACCTCTCTGTCTGTATACATTAGAGACATTACTCTGTTCATTCCCTTATGTGACATCAAGTTAAACTCTTCGAGTTTAACTTCCAAATTCCCATTTAGCCACACCATCTTTTTATGTGTTTCATCTTCTTCTATTAAATCAGGTTCACCATTTCCCTCTATAAAGATTGCCTCAGTATTCTTTATATCTTCTTCAGCAAATTGTAATGTATAGTCATTCCAACTACTCATTGTCACAATTTTATAGAGTTTGTCTTCATAAAAAAAGAATGTAAAACGGCCACCGGAGACGTTCCTGGAAAGTATGGTAACCTTATTATTTACCATTGGATCAAATTCAAATTTATCAGGAGCAGGAAATTGTTTCTGTACCTCACTTACGCTTACGCCGAACTCAAGCGGCTGTACCTCAGTTCTTGTGTCTGAGGTAGATTTATTCTCGGGAGCATAACCAAGCATTGCTTTAAGAGCCAGTGCCTCCTTATACAGTTCTTCATCTGCGATTGACTTCTTATCTATAGCAACCTTATCAGTTGTAGTACAGCTTTGAATTATTGCCAACGTAAGAATAGATAAGGATACCAGCCAGAAGTTTTTCATGCTGATTTTTCCATGTGAATGGATGAGAAATGTAAAATGAATACTGAAGTTCTATGATATTAAGGTACTTCTATATTATCAAAGATATTTTGTATGACTTTTTCTGCGGTCATCTCTTCTGCTTCTGCTTCATAAGTTATGATAACTCTATGACGCAGCACATCCATCCCTATAGACTTTACATCTTGTGGAGTGACGTATCCCCTGCCTTTGAGAAAAGCATACGCCTTTGACGCAACAGCGAGGAAAATGGTTGCCCTGGGTGACGCACCAAATTCAATAAATTCATCTAAATCGAGGCCGTATTTCTGAGGATCTCTCGTGGCGACTACCAAGTCTACAATGTAATCCTTTATCTTATCATCAATGTAAATCTGATCAACCACTGCACGTAAACGCTTTATGTCACCTGGTTTTAATACCGTATTCACTTTTATGTTCGTATCTGTTAATGCCATTCTGTCTAAGATCTCACGTTCTTCACTTTTACTGGGATAATCTACATTAAGTTTTAACATGAATCTATCAACCTGTGCTTCCGGCAAAGGATAAGTACCTTCCTGCTCAATTGGGTTTTGCGTAGCAAGTACAAGGAAAGGATCTTCTAGTTTGAATGTCTCGCTGCCTATCGTTACCTGCTTCTCCTGCATCGCCTCTAAAAGTGCACTCTGAACCTTTGCAGGTGCCCTGTTAATTTCATCAGCAAGTATAATATTTGAGAATATCGGTCCTTTTTTTGTGGTAAACTCACCAGAACGGGGATTGTATATAAGAGTACCTATTAGATCAGCCGGTAGAAGGTCTGGTGTGAATTGAAGCCTTTGGTACTTCACCTGAATCGCTTTTGCCAGTGTCATAACAGATAGGGTCTTTGCTAACCCTGGAACACCTTCCAGGAGAATATGGCCATTTGCCAGAATGCCAATCAGCAATCTTTCTATAAGATGTTTTTGTCCTACGATTACTTTACCCATCTCATTGCTTAGATTAGAAAGAACAACGCTCTCTTCTTTAATAATCTCAGTTATATTTTTAATATCTTTTGATTCCATATTAGTCTGCACTCGTTAAGTATTTAATAACGATTAATTGTAACATACTCATAAAAGATTGCTACTAAAGATCTAATCCTCTCGACGATAACATGTCTTCAGAGAAAAGTCTCTTGCACATTGATTGTATACGGGAGCAATGAAACTGAAAGAGAATTTTTACGGTAACACCGCAAACAAAGGTTTAGCTCCTTTTTCCGCGTTTATAAAAATCCATAGTTTGATGGTTACCGGAAGCAAACGTCAATGTTAGATAACCTTATGAGCACTTGTTATTGAATCGTTCTTACTACGCATGCTTCTATCAGATCTTCAATCTTGTTTTTCTTCATCAGGTAAACAAAGTTTGTCTCTGAACCGGTAACATAATAATCATTCCCAGCTTCTTTGCCAACCAGCAATGAGACCTCGGTATCGTCAAAGCTAACGGTAATATTGAACTGCGGATTATCAAGTCCAAATTTTGATAAATCCTTATTTGAATATTGGACAATAGACTCACCCATTAACAGTTTCATTGAAGACATGATTCTATCTGCTAAATTCCCGCTCAAAGGCATAACTTCCGGTTTGAGCATTTGCCATACATAGTCTTCATTTTTCTGAAAAAGCAGTTCTTTTTGAGGATGTATCACCTTAATAGACTTTGCATTTGCAGTATCAAAACTAAACAGTGTCCTTGTGACGAGCTCAATACTGTAATCCCTGACATCAGTCCACCCTACCTGAAAAATCATCTCTTCACCATCAACTTTAGCATAGTAGTTTGTTTTATCTTTTTCAGGCTCCACCTTATTTCCTATCAGGAGCGTCTTTGTTTTCAACTCGTTTGGCTTTACCAGGTCATTTTTTTCACTAATAACTTCATTGCTGTGTGCAGCCATACCCGCTTCTTCATACGTTATAGAAGCTCTTAACAGAGGATTATCAAATCCATAATCAGCAGGATTCTCAGCGGAAAGAGTTACTATCTTATCAGCCAGCAAGAACGACAGATTCCAGACAACTTGATTAATTGAGTCTAATTCCGCTTCCATTGTTACAGGACTTATCATGCTCCACTTCGGCCTGCGCATAGTAGAATCTTCCGTCGTTTCACATATAAGTGTATTACCGTCCCTGTTAACGACTATCTTCTGAGCAGTCTCCTTAGGGAATTCCATGACTAACTTGTCTCTGAATGAGAGATAGCCTGCCTTGGCAATATCATAGAAATTTTCTGTTGGAACGGTATATACAGCATCTTCTCCGTCACGCCTTACATAGCACAGTCCTCCATTTTCATCAGCTTTACCTATAAAGAACTTTACAGTTTCCCCTTCGCCAATCCTTCTGAATACTGAGACTTCGATAGGTGAGTCTGCTAATCCATATTTAGCAAAGTTAGTACCACTATCATCAATATATTGCTGTATCTGCAAATCTTTAATTTTTTCCACAAATTCTCTTACAACGTCTCTATCAGCCAGAATATTTGTTGGTGATTTAATCATCCAATCATACTGAACCGTCTTTTCCATAACAAGGTTTGTATCAGACGAGTTGATATCAATTTTTTCTATCCCGTATGTACCTATTGCATCAAACCTCAATAGCTGCTTATCCCGCAAATCGTTCAATTCCAGATCCAGATTGCGAAGAATCATATCGTGTACAAGAAAAATAGAACTTTCACCTTCA
>JABGRF010000332.1 GCA_018648405.1 Candidatus Scalindua sp. | reverse complement strand
CACCATTGCAGAATTAAGCAAGGCGGACAATAAAGTAATATCAGCAGGAGGAGGAGCTGTCCTTAAAGGCGATAATGTGAGAAACTTAAAAGATAACGGGTTCCTTGTTCTTCTGGAAGCAACTCCGGAAATCATTCATAATCGCATAGCACAAGATGAGAAAACAACACAACAAAGGCCTTCTTTAACCGATAAAAAACCTCTTGATGAAATCAAACATTTGATTGAGCAACGGGAGCATGCTTACAAAAATGCAGCGGACTATACAATAAACACATCTTACGTTTCCTGTGAAGATATCGTTAACGAAATTATTACGATAACAAACAAAACGATTAAGAAATAATCTACACGTATATCTTTAAGGAAGTCTTAATACAAAATCAGTATTTCCCTAATCTTTATCTTTCTTCTTGTCATCCAGAGACGCAATAACCTCATCCACGATCCCGTATTCCTTTGCCTCCTGTGAAGACATATAGAAATCTCTGTCAAAGTCTTTTTCTATTTTCTCAATTGGCTGACCGCTGTGCTTTACCAGTATTTCATTAAGACTTTTCTTCATAAACATTATCTCTTCTGCCTGAATGCTTATATCAGTTGCCGTCCCCGTAGTTCCTCCCCATGGCTGATGCAACATTATCCTTGTATGTGGCAAACTATACCTCTTTCCCTTTGTCCCTGCAGCCATAAGTACCGCACCCATGCTATAAGCAGAACCAATACAAAAAGTAGCCACATCACAATGTACGAACTGCATTGTATCATAGATTGCAAGACCAGCCGTGATTGAACCACCCGGAGAGTTTATATAAATATTGATGTCCTGGTTTTTATTGTCATTTTGCAGAAACAACATTTGAGCTATTACAATGTTCGAAACGTTATCATCTATCTGGCTGCCAATGAATATTATCCGATCTTTAAGCAAACGAGAGAAGATATCGTAATGTCTTTCTCCAGATCCCGTCTTTTCTACTACGTATGGTACATAAACGTTTCCATTTGCCGACATAGAATTACTCCCTGTGTACGGACAGCTATTCAGATTATTACCCTTAGTCACTTAATCCTCCTTGTTGATTATTTTTCTTTTTGCTTAGCTTTTGTTTTAGTTTTAGTTGTTTTCTTAACTTCTTCTTTAACCTCTTCTATATTCGCTTCTTTCATTAGAAGATTAAGTGTTTTAGACTCTCTCAACTGATGTCGTAAATTTGACATACTGTTCATCTTCTCAAGTTGTTTTTTCATACCAGCAGCATCAAGACCATACATACCTGCCATCTCGCTTATTCTTCTATTGACATCATCTTCTGTAACAAATATTCTCTCTTTTTCTGCTATGTGTTCAAGTACAAGTGACATCTTAAAATCCCTGACAACCGCTTCTTCTGAAGCGCTCTTCATATCTTCCGTATGCTTTTCTATCTCTTCCTGCGGTGTACCTTTATTTACCAGATCAAGCTGGTATTTGTGTAGTCTCTCGTTTGTGTGATGCTTAATCATGTCTTCCGGCATTTCAAAATCAGCCATCTCTATGAGTTTACTGGAAATTTGTTCCTGCATTTCACCCTCTGCCATTCTCTTCTTTTCCATCTCCAGCCTCTTTGACATAAACTCCTTTAATTCTCCAAGTGTATCGTAGCCAACCTGCTTCGCCAGTTCATCATCTATTTTAGGGCTTTTTGGCCTCTTAATTTCTTTTATTGATATTTCCATTTTGGCAGACTTGTTTCTGTGTTGTTCCACAGAAAAGCTGTCTCCTAATTCTACATCCACAGAAACCTTGTCTCCGGATTTCGCACCTACAAGGCGATCTTTCAGATCCGGCACATTAATATCAGCCACATGGGAACCAGAGACCATAACTTCCAGCTCTTGATCCGACCAAACAACCTCATCATTAATGCCAACTTCACAATCACAAATAATGAAGTCCTCGACTTTCACTTTACCTGTCTTAACAATAGTTAATTGAGCCTTCTGCTTGCTTATAGTCTCTAGTGCTTTATCTATATCTTCATCAGTTACAGATACCGGCTTTCTCTGTAACTTCATTCCCTTATAGTCTCCCAACTCGAACGTTGGTAAGACCTCCAGGGTAATTTCAAATTTTAACGGTTTCCCCAATTCAAGATCAAAATTACCAATATCAGGATCACCTATGGGAGACAATTTGTTCTCTTCGATCGCCTGTTGGTATGAACCACTGACAACTGCCCGCTTCACATCGTCCATAATCTTGTCGCCATAATTCTTTTCAAGAAGCTTCCTGGGGGCTTTCCCCTTCCTGAAACCAGGCACCTTGGCCATTCTGGCGACCTCTTTTAACTGTTTCTGCCACTCGTCGTCAATTGTTTCCTTTGGTATCTCGAACTTAAGCAATTTTTTGCACGGCCCAACTTCTTCTATTTCTATATTCATTTATTTTTATTTAAAATATTTTTGTTAACTTTTGCCAGTTTTCTGACCAAATTAATGACAAGACGAACAGCGCGTTTAGCGAAATGGAGCGGGTGATGGGATTCGAACCCACGACATTCACGTTGGCAACGTGATGCTCTACCGCTGAGCTACACCCGCGTTTTGACCAATTATAATTGACCAATATAGATTTACAATATATTTTTATTTGGTGCGAGAGGGGGGAGTCGAACCCCCACACCTTGCGGTACTAGATCCTAAGTCTAGCGCGTCTGCCAGTTCCGCCACCCTCGCTCTCAAGGTGTACTAAAATAGACTTTCATTACCAGTGAAAAAATGACAGATCACCGGATAGCTAAATAATAAATACACTTAGCAGGAATTTTGCAATCCTCCAGTTTAGTTTCAAGTACTATATTTTGCAATCTTTTTTATTATAAATGTACTAGTATTTTCTGAAATTAATCCCTGAAAACGGTAATTTTCGTAAAAACAGCTGAAATCGATCTCGCACTGCCTTTCATACGAAAATACTCAATACATCAGAGACGAGCAAAGTAAAGAAGCAGGAGTTTATTGGCTTGCAACAGTAAAAGCAAATAAAGGCCATTCTAAAACCACTTGCGCTGTAAGTGTTTATATGATAGCATCTTCTCGGTCCCTGGAATTAAAAAATGTTATTCACAAAGTTTGCCACTGAGACAAACACGGTTCTAATATCTTCTTAATGTAAATGCATTACAATTAGCGCAGAAAGGACAAATAATGAAAGGTATTGTACTTGCCGGTGGACTTGGTACCCGACTATTGCCTTTAACGAAGATTACCAACAAGCATTTATTACCCATCTTCGACAAGCCGATGATATACTATCCCTTGCAAACATTAATCAATGCAGGGATCGAAGATATTATGATTGTTACCGGTGGTAATAATGCAGGTGATTTTCTCCGGCTTTTAGGTAATGGAAAACAATTTGGATTGAAGGACATAAACTATACATACCAGGAAGGCGAAGGAGGAATTGCAGAGGCTCTGGACCTTGCAAAAAACTTCGCAGATGGTGAAAAGACAATTATCATCCTGGGAGATAATATTATTGAGAAGAATATAACCAAAGAGAAGGAAGAATTTGAGAAGCAAGAGGAAGGCGCCAAGATATTAATAAAGAAGGTCTCAAACCCATCAAGTTTCGGAGTTCCAGAACTTGACGGGGAAAAAGTGACTGGTATTGAAGAAAAACCAAAACACCCGAAGACAGACTGTGCCGTCATAGGTATTTATATGTACGATAGCCATGTATTCGACATTATCAGCACGCTTGAAAGATCAGAGCGGGGAGAACTAGAAATCACCGATGTCAACAATGCCTACATAAAGAATGAAACAATGACATGTTCCGTTTTAGATGGTTGGTGGATTGATGCAGGAAGCTCACCGGAAAATCTGGCAGAGGCGACACAACTGGTTATCAAATCAGGCGCTAACAATTTAACTTAGACAGCATTTACACAGGCCTCAGGTTTTCACAGATAAAATTTTTTGCTTTTGAGACTATGTCTTAAAACCCTACAATCTGCGTTTACCGATACCAAGAGAGATATTTATGCGTATTATTTCAGGCAAAGCTAAAGGCGTACGACTAGCCGCATTAAACAGCAAGAAGACCAGGCCGATACTAGACAGAGCCAAGGAATCTATGTTCAGTATCATAGGGGACTCTATACTGGATAGTGTTGTACTCGATCTATTTGCAGGTACCGGTTCATTAGGAATAGAGGCCCTCAGTCGAGGCGCAAAAAGATGCTTATTTGTCGAGAACAGTACGAATGCAATTAAGGTGATTAAAAAAAACCTCCAGAATGCAAATCTTTCAAAAAGAACGGTTGTTTTAAAAATAAACGCATTCCGATTATTAGATTTTATAAAGAATAAGGATATAAAGTTCGATCTCATTCTGGTTGCTCCTCCGTACAAATTATTAGATATAGGTTGTGGTGATAGGAAAAGAATATTTTCTCTCATGGAAGCATTTGTTTCCAAACAAGTCATTAACGAGAAAGGAATCATTGTTCTTCAACATCACATAAAGCAGAAGATTGTTCAGGAATGTTTCAAACAA
>JABGRF010000346.1 GCA_018648405.1 Candidatus Scalindua sp. | reverse complement strand
GAGAGGCTATACAATCATCTTAGGATAACAGACCCTAATCTCGCGTTCATTGAAAAGAGAGCACTGGACGGAGAGAAACTGATTGGAGAGATAGACAAGAAGATCTCTTTTCAAGAAAATACCAGACGCATTGTATACAGATTACCTGAGGCTCCTGCTCCAGATACAAAGAGCACATCCGTAGTCGAGAATTCGAATAATTGAAAATCTCGTAAAGAAACTTGACAACGTATGTAGTATCCCAATGGATAAACAAAATGGGATTGTCTAATCGTACAATTACATGCTTCAATCAGCGAAATTGTCAATAAGGGATGATATGTGAAACTGCGTGGCTAATGAGGTTTTTTCTGAATCCCCATACTGTCCGGACACATGAGCAGGTGCCATACAGAGAGTTTATAGTATTTTAATAACCTGTTCCTGAGACCTTCTTTTTGAAACAGCGTTATCAGGTTTCCTAAAATGTTCAGTATAAGGTTTATAAATATCTTGCACGGTTTGAGAACACGAAGTGTAAGGTAAGATGCCTGGGTCCTGTTTTTTTTGAAAAACTTGTACAGGGATATGTAATATTCAATCTGAGATCTCCAGGGCGTCCTCTTTTTGCTGTGACCTGAAAGGTGAAAGACTTCAGCATCCGGAACGTGGTAAACCTTCCACCCTTTTTTGTTCATCCTGAAACACCAATCAGTCTCTTCTAAGAAAATAAAGTAATCTTCATCGAAGACCCCTACATCGCCAATCGCCTCTTTCCTAACCATCATACATGCGCCTATCACAGAATCCACTTCAATCGGGTCCTTATAACTCATGTTTTTGCTCGGATATTTTCCCGGAAAGAAGAGACGGAGAATACTTTTATTAAATATTTCTGTCTCTGAGGATGGAAAATTATCTATTGAATTCTGTCTGGAGCCGTCGTCGTTTAAAAGCTGGACGCCCGCTATGCCGGCACGGGGAGTGGTGGTCATGAAGGCAAGCAGTCTCTTTACCGAGTTCTCCTTCAGGACAGCATCCGAATTGAGGAGTACGGCAAATCTTCCCTGCATTATTCTGAGAGCCTGATTATTCGCATATCCAAATCCGGTATTTGTCTCGTTTTCTATGAGCTTTACGTCAGGAAATCCATTTTTTACCGCCGCCTGGCTGCCGTCTGTTGAATTATTATCAACAACATAAATCTCTACGTCAATATCCTTAACGGTCTTATAAATTGAGTTCAGGCAATCCATAAGGATATCACGTGTATTCCAGTTTACGATTATGAAGGATATATCTACCAATCTTCTGTCACATCTCCTTGGAATGATACATATAGTATCTTTTCTCTCTTGCTGAGAGTTATTACTTCCCTCAGTATATTCTTCTTCTCATTCGTTATATCGCATTGATCCAGGTATTCCTTTAAGAATCTTAATCTATCCGTTAACGTAAACAGTCTCGGCGTGGACAGATTTATCTGTGTCAGATTTTTCACTCTTTTCCTGACAGTTATCTCTTCTCTAAATGAAACCTTATCAAAATCAAGAAATGTGAAGTCAAACGATTTGTCATTCTCTTTCACCATGATATTACACGTCTTCAAGTCATGATGGAAAATGTTATGGTTGTGCATATCGCCCAACGTTTTTGCTAAGCCGCTTATCAATTCCATTTTCTTTGGATCTCTACTTAATTTCTTTAAATCCCCTCCTTGCAAAGGAGGGGACAAAGGGGTGGTTGTAAAATGGCTCTCTTCTTTACACTGATTAGCTTCTAATCGATTACTGAAATTCTTCAACATGTATCTGTCCATCTCCAGACTGTCTTTGACTTCTTCCATTATTACATAACTACCTGTAGTAACCCCAAATCTCTTCTTCTCTAATAAGGCCAGTGGCAAAGGAGTGTTAAGTCCATATACTCTTAAACCATTTCCGGCAACCCACGCCTTCCTCCCTGAAGAACCACGGAAGATATTTTTGATGAGGCACCCTGGACATCCGACCCTATATTGCTTCACTACAACATTTTGAACTGTTTTATCTTTAAAAGCGTGACGTGTTAATGCAGTCTTGGAGTCGCATTTCATGATTACGGCACTGTCATTATTAGTCAGTGCACTATTGTGCTTCTCAATCAGTTCATGCAAACTGTCAGTATCATAACCCTTCCTGAAAAACATCTTAATGCCTGCAAACTTTTTCCTTGAAAAGACACTGCTCTCCTTCAGACATCTTTTCAGCCTGCTTCGATAATGGGTGTTCCTTATTCCTGAGGATTGTTCATCTATCTGCCTGACGAGTTCTTTTTCGTCTGTGATGTTGCCAAGCGCGTTACTTCCATATGATCTGATAAAATACAGTTTATCGGACTTTGTCATTATTGATGACAACGAGTTAAAAATCTGTGCGAGATTAAACATCCTCTTGTTAATTGATATACTCCTAAATATCTTTACGCGATGAAGATCCATTAAGAACAGATCATATCCAGTAACATTCTGCTCTTCCTTGAACCTTATCAATATATTACCAGCGTGAAGATCGTAGTGACAGAATCCCTTTTCATGAATATCTCTTAAAAACGGTGCTAATTTTCCCAGTAATTTCTTTTTTTCAGACTCCTTCTCCACTGACAGGCTACCTTCATAATTGACCTGGCAGAATTCCATGAGCTCTTCACTGTTAGAAACAGTCTCTGTAACAATAAGGAGACGTCTCTTTCCCTCTGATATTGCAAGTGGCAGAGCGGTGTTAATATCTTTGCTTAACAATGCATTCCCAACCTCCCACTCTGTCCGGGCTTTGGTTGGCACAAACAGGTGCTTTATGTATTCTTTGAAGCCATCTCTCTTGAAATACTTAATGTATATTCCATTTTCACTTATGTCTGATCCAGGCATTGAAATTACAGACCTCACCCTATTTTCTTTTACTAATATATAATGCTTACCTTTTAAGTCAGAAAGAAAATCATCAGGGTCAAACATGTCAGAAATCTTTTCGTACCCTTCCCTTACAGTCCACGCCATTCCATTCTTTATAGTTTTTGTTGACATAATGTTATTGTTGCAAATAAGTTCCCATGTGACTTAAACTCAAAATAAGGATAACTTTAAGAAATGTCTAAATCAAGAAAAAACAGCAAGTTCTCAATTAGTGGAGGAATACCTAACAAGTTAGGTCGTAAGCTCCACAAAAAACTATCCTTCGACTCCGCTCAGGATGACGTCACACTGAGCAGAGTAAAAGCGTTATCAACATTGAATTTTCTTATTTAATTATTAACCACCCCATTTCCCCTCCTTCCCGCCCGGATGAATCCGTTCGGACTGGCGTAAGGAGGGGATTAAAGAGATGTCTTCCAACGCTTTTTTAGAAATTTCACTTGAAAATTACTTAAAAGTAATATAAATCATGACTATGACATTTAACTGTTAAACAGAAAGAATGAAAAAAAGAATAACAATCAAAGTTGATGGGAGAAATAGGACAGTCTTAGCGATTTGGGAAAATCCTAATAATAAAGATCTCAATATGCACATTACAAGTGGTGGTAGTACATATCAAGCCGACACATTGAATGAGTTAGTGGCTGGAACCGAAGAAGAAAATTACATTCCAACAGAAAAATATATTTCGGTGCACAACAGTCCAAATAGCGCAGAGAATAACTTGCTCAAGCGAACAATTAACTATGTCACCGGTGAGAAAGAAACATCCGTTCAAGTAACAGGGGCAATAAAAAGCAACAATTTGTATACACCAGCTCTATTTCGTGTATGTGGCGATTTAAGTAGAGATCGGTACCTAATTACTGATACTTGCAAGGATGAAACAATCTCATTGGGTGCATATACACCAACGAGAGATCAGCTTAGATTTATGGTAGTGATCAGCAACAAGGACAAACCATTTACTCCAGATAGAGAGCATCCTTCAAATGATATTTTATTAGAATTCTCAGATTTTAGCGTAACTTTCATTTGGTCATACCTTAATCAGGCTTCTCACCCTCATGCCATCGACTTTTTTCTATCTACGACAAAAGAAGATGGGCCTATAGCTGGTTTTGATTGGTGGCAGATATATAATTTTTATACAGACCTCTATATGGCAAGTGCTAATGAATATTTTGAGGTCTATAATGAAAACGGTTAACAAACAACTTCAGCGAATGGCATAAGCGCCCGGGATAATTGAAATTAAGTGCTCTTAATAAATCCGTATTAAACTTGAAACTCAGTGCCGCCACGGCTGAGTTAAGCGTTACGTGATTTAAAACAAGGAAGAAGGCATACCTAAAATATATATTTATTGTGGGATAGTTGTTATATTCTAAGGCAGAAATAAAATGGCAAGACTTACGATACGTCAAATCGAGAAATCGGATCTGGATAAAATGGACTGCACATTCAAGAGTGAGTTAGGGCGTACTCATGCAGACGATCTTCACGATCAATCGTTATCCGACATCTCCTTTTTTGTCGCCTGGCTGGACGGTAATCCTGTTGGACATACGTTAGTCAGATGGTTGGGTCCGAGAGATGCAGCGGTGAGGGAGGATT
>JABGRF010000344.1 GCA_018648405.1 Candidatus Scalindua sp. | reverse complement strand
GTCGGGCTCATAACCCGGAGGTCGCAGGTTCAAATCCTGTCCCCGCTACCAATACAAAAGGCTTTAGGATTACTCCTAAAGCCTTTTTTTATTGCTATATTCCATCAGAATCCTGAGAAGCAACAAGATGCTCTGTAGAATTAAGGGAGCTATCAAGTTTCATAACCAACCTCCATATGCAACGTGTCAGAAGACAGGTTTATTCGTCCATTTCAATATCGTTGCCAGCTTCCAGCCATCCCTTAATGCCGAAGGGGTATTCCAGAACATTTTTATAGCCTAGTTTTTTTAGATGAATATAAAGTTTATTGCTTGCACCGCATTTCAAACTGGAGCAATAGGTAACTACCAGAGCATCTTTGGATTTAATTATTCCAGCAACTTCTTCTTTTGTAGATCCATCATTTAGGCTCTGAGCCCCGAGAATTCTGGATTTATCATCCCACTTTCCTGATCTGGCATCTAAGAGAACCATGGGTATACTACTTTCTATCATGTTCTCAAGTACGGTAGTATTAATATAAGGACCATTCTTATACTTTCTGCAATGTTCTTTTTTACCGCTCTTGCTGCAATCTGATTTCTTACCAGGCAGTGGACATTTACCTTTTTCTTTGGACAGACATTCCTGGCATTTTTTATCAGGCAAACACTTTTGGCATTTTTCGCGGGATAAGCATTTCTGGCATTTCTCGGCACCTTCCGCTTTCAGCTCGCAGTAAGAACATTTCGGTTTATTCTGATCTTGTGAAAAAGCCTGTGGCATTGCAAAAACCAAAAATGCCAGAATCAGAACCAATTGTGAAATCTTTACCATTTAAATCTCCTTTTATTAAAAAATTGCCGATTGATAAAACATTATTAGAACAAACCAACGACAGGCCTCTAACTCAAATCCAATCGATGTATACATTTAATTCAAAGATGTATCTATATCTCTACTTATTAGACACAAATCTTGTAGAGAAAATTCCCTGATATCTTAAATAATCTGTTTTTTAGATTAAAGCAATGAAAAAAGGGACAAATACATTTATACCGGCTTGTGGCTATGGTATTTCAGGATATAGAATACCACAATTGAAAATGTCACAAGGTTTATGATGCCAAATACTTTGAAAACGATATCTGGTGTTAACAATGCCGAGGGCAGCATAAGCAAGAGGCAGCCTAAAATCCCAAATGTCCACGTAAGAGAATAATCCTTTGATGAACCTCTTTTCCTGATTTTCAGTATTAAAGGAATATTAAATAAAGGGAGGACTACACTGGCGACAACTCCAACAATTTTAATTGTTTCAGGGGTATTCATTTTATCCTCAAGACCTACCTTTTTTAAATACGATAATGACCAAAACGGTATTAACCCCCTGTTCGAACCGGGCGAACATAATTGCCACGACTGTGTACACCGTACGAATCCACGCCACCATAGTCGAAGGTAACAGCCCACACCGCCCCGGCACTATATTTATCTGCTGTCCATATCCATCTCTGTTTATCACTAAAGAGAGGGTCTATATATAAGTCATTATTTTTCTTGCTCGATTCCAGTAGAGACACCGCTTCTTCCAAAGTAGGCAGCCTCCAGTCACTGTAACCGGCATATTTCCTCTCATTGAGTTCCTTGATCCACCCCTCCACTTTATGCCACCGTGAACTATATTCAAGACCAAAGAACTTCTCAGACAGCCATGATATATGCTCCTCAGAACCAGACTGGTGCCACATCAACCCCGTAGAATAGTCAATGACCACCTTGTCACCTTTAATAGTCATCAGCTCATAATCATGAACGATTGTACTGTGACCACAGAATCCCCATACCTCCTCTTTAGTTATAGAGATATTCGGAATCGACTGTACCTGATAAACAGACAATTTTTCATGAGATGAACGCAGATCCGGAACACATCCACTGAAAACAGATAATATTGCCAGGATAAAAACTACATTCACTTTATCTCTTACTTTCACGATACCGCCCTTTCACTAAAAACATATTTAGTCATTTGATGGAATATACCTGTATAAAATGATAGCCCTGTAGATCATGTAAAGACAGCGGCATGCTAGAAAAACTATTGATTAAAATCAATATAAAAAACTGTCTATGCCTGATATTTACAACATTTCTATTGTTAACTCATATGACGCGAAATTCATAAATCCAACAGACCCCGCCGCCTCTTTTTCCATATATCCAGATAGTTCAAGTTTTGCTTGCTTTTTCCACAATACAGAATAAAATGAAATGAGTACATTTAAAAGTCTTTTTTATTCTAACGTGTATCATTACAGCAGGTTGTCTGCCAATCCATGTATACAGAAATACAGCTCTGGCATTAAAATTACATCTTGGTTAAACAGCAATACTACATATTAGATAGAATTTGGAAATATTCATTCTGAAAGGAGCGTCGTAAATAATGTCAAGCTTACAGGCGGTAACAAATGAAGATTTTGAGCAAACTATTCTTAAGGCAGACATGCCTGCCCTTGTCGATTTTTATGCTGATTGGTGTGGCCCATGCAAGACACAGGCACCTATTCTCGGTCAATTAGCTGAAGAATTTGATGGAAAGGTTAAATTTGCAAAAGTTGATATTGATGTAGATGGAAACAAAGATCTGGCTGTAAAGTATGGCGTCTTATCTGTGCCTACCCTTATACTCTTCAGTGGTGGTGAAGTGAAGGAAACAATGGTAGGAGTCACAAGTAAGAGCAAGCTTAAGCAAAAACTTGAAGAAGCATAAATAAAAGGAAATCAATATGGATAGTTTTCTACAAGGGCTGGAAGGCTACCTCGGTTCGTCACCGCTTCTTGCTTTCATAGCGGTTTTTCTGGGCGGTGTGCTTACCAGCTTCACCCCCTGCATTTACCCGATGATACCGATTACAATCGCCTATATTGGAGGACGTAGTGGTGATTCTAAGCTTAAGGGGCTCTCCCTCTCACTGTTTTATGTGTTAGGAATGGCTGTAACATACGCCGCACTGGGAGCATTTGCGGCTTTGACCGGTAAATTTTTCGGATCTGCCACCACAAATCCCATACTTTACATAGTTGTCGCCAACGTCTTTATCTTCCTAGGTTTGTCAATGTTAGATATTGTTACAATACCCATGCCATCTTTTCTGGCTGGCAGACAAAGCGGCAATAAGGGTGGTGGACGTATCGGCGCATTCCTGGTTGGCCTTCTTGCCGGAACTGTTGCCGCACCATGTACAGCACCAGTACTGGGAGTTGTCTTAACATTTGTTGCAGCAAAACAGCAAGTCGCATATGGCGTAGGTCTACTCTTTGTTTTTTCAATAGGGTTAGGTACTCTCTTAATAATCGCTGGTACTTTTGCAGGCTTTATGTCGAGTCTACCAAAGAGTGGAAACTGGAGTGTGATTATCAAAAAGTTCTTTGGATGGCTAATGATTGCAGTAGGTGAATATTTCCTGATAGAAGCTGGAAAGTTATTAATATAATTAATCGTATTTCCCCACACTATCAATTTACCATGTGGGAAAAGCAAATTTTATATGTTATCAATTAACGAAAGGAGAAAACCATGCCAACAGAAACAAGTGAAGTATATGAATGTGAAATATGTGGTGCAATAGTTGAGGTAAAAGAAGGCGGTGCAGGTACATTAGAGTGTTGCGGACAACCAATGGCAATTAAGGAATAGTGCTGAATAGAACATTTTTTGAGGTGAGAATTTTCTATCCACCTCTTTTACACTTTTAATTTACTTAATCAGAAAAGTACAAGAGACATGAGAATCAAGCAGGTGAAGATTTGATGGTACTGGAAATTACAGAAGGGAACGCACAATGAGAAAAGTTTATATGGATCACATGTCCACGACACCTACGGATCCAAGAGTAGTGGAAGAGATGTTACCTTTTTTTACCGAGAATTTTGGTAACCCATCTTCTCACCTACATTCATATGGACTCAGGGCAAAAAAAGCCGTTGATGAAGCCAGGGTAAAGGTTGCTGACCTGATTAATGCCAAACCGGAAGAGATAATCTTTACCTTTACGGGAAGTGAATCAAATAACCTTGCTTTAAGAGGTTTAGCTCTCGCGAACAGAGATAGAGGAAAGCACATAATTATTTCGGAAGTTGAACATTACTCGGTCTTATACACTGCACGAGAACTGGAAAAAGAGGGTTTCAGGGTTTCATATATCAAGGTAGACAAAGATGGATTGATAGACCCTGAAGATGTTGCAAAAGCCATAAACAAGGATACGTTCCTTGTTTCAATCATGCATGCAAATAATGAGATAGGGGTAATCCAGCCGATAGAAGAGATAGGAAAGATAACAAAGGAAAAGGGTATTATATTCCATACCGATGCGATTGCAACGGCAGGAGTCATCCCGGTAGACGTTACAGAACTGGGCGTAGATTCATTAAGCCTGACCTCTCACACATTTTACGGCCCAAAGGGCATTGCAGCCTTGTATGTAAAAGAGGGAACTGAAATTGTTTCCATAATTAAAGGTGGCGCACAGGAAGGCGGTCTCAGACCGGGCACAGATAACATACCGGCAATTGTTGG
>JABGRF010000124.1 GCA_018648405.1 Candidatus Scalindua sp. | reverse complement strand
TTTTTGTGGAATCGCTTCCAATTTCGGGAACAGACGGTACGCTTAAAAAACGCTTGAAAAATGAACCATATAAATCGAGAGTAATGGCTAAGACAGGATATGTTTATGGAGCAAGAACACTTTCAGGATATGTAAAAACATTAGACGAAGAGATAATCGCTTTTTCGATACTGGTAAACGAAATCAAAGGAGGCACCTGGAAGGCAAAGCGACTTCAGGATATTATATGCAGATCCCTGGTAACATATAATTAAGGATTTGTAATTTTATATTTCTTAATAAAGTGTAGCAACAGTGGTTGTTGATGTGGATTGATTATGTTTCATAAAATACTTTTTAAATAGCTCCCTGTATAAGATCCCTTTGTGCCAGCAATTTTTTCCGGAGGGCCAAAGGCAATTACCTCTCCGCCTCTTTCGCCTCCTTCGGGTCCCATGTCGATTATATAGTCTGCTGTTTTGATAACGTCGAGGTTGTGCTCAATAACAACTACTGTATTCCCCATGTCAGTAAGCTTGTGAAGTATTTTGAGAAGTTTTTGTATGTCTGCGAAGTGGAGCCCTGTTGTCGGTTCATCAAGTATATAGAGAGTATTGCCTGTGCTCTGTTTTGCAAGTTCAGTTGACAGTTTGACTCTTTGCGCTTCACCGCCGGATATAGTCGTGCTAGATTGACCGAGCGTTATGTATCCCAGCCCCACATTGCGTAGCGTTCTCAATATGCGTTCAATACGTGGAATATTTTTGAAAAATTCATACGCCTCCTCGACGCTCATATCAAGGGTGTCGGAAATGGTTTTTCCCTTATACCTTATTTCCAGTGTTTCCGGGTTATACCTTTTGCCCCTGCATTGCTCGCAGAGGACAAATGTGTCCGGAAGGAAGTTCATGGCAATCTTCTTCGTCCCCTGGCCTTCACACAATTCACACCTGCCTTCTTTAACATTAAAACTGTAACGGCCGGATTTGTATCCCCTTATCTTTGACTCCTTTGTCTGGGCAAATACATTTCTTATGTGACTAAAGAGATCTGTGTATGTTGCGGGATTGGACCGTGGTGTGCGGCCAATCGGTGACTGGTCTATTTCGATTACCTTATCGATTTTTTCTATTCCGGTAATCCTGCTATGTTTACCGGGTTTGAGACGGCTTCTATAAATTGCTTTCATTAGAGCTCTGTGCAAAATTTGATCGACCAGCGTGCTCTTGCCAGAACCGGAAACACCAGTTATGCAGCAGAGAACTTTTAATGGAATCCTGACATCAATTGATTTAAGGTTGTTCTCTCTGGCGCCTTTTATCAGGATAGAGTTTTTCATATCTGCTGTTTTTCGGGTCCCGTTGATTTCTACCTTAAGTTTATGGTTCAGGTATTGAGAGGTTAGTGATTTTTTGTCGGAGGTTATTTCCCGAACAGAGCCACTTGACACTACTACCCCTCCATGTACGCCTGCACCGGGTCCCAGATCAATTACATAATCTGCATTACGTATAGTCTCTTCATCATGTTCAACTACTATTACGGTATTTCCGGAGTCCTTCAGTTTCTTCAACGTATCAATTAGTTTTTTGTTATCCCTCTGGTGCAATCCAATAGTTGGTTCATCCAATACATAGCATGCGCCAATCAGGCCGGTTCCCACTTGAGTCGCCAGTTGTATCCTCTGTACCTCTCCACCGGAAAGTGTATCGCTTCTCCTGTCCAACGTTAAATAATATAATCCTATATCAAGCATAAAACCTGATCTTGTTATAATCTCTTTCAAAATTCCTTGTGCTATGATCTTCTTCTCTCCCTTGAATTTGAGAGACTTAAAGAAATCAAAAACTTTTTCCACCGTCATAGAGGTGATTTCAGTTATTGTTTTATCATTAACTTTTACTGACAGAGCTTCAGGCCTTAGCCTTGCACCTTTACACTCTTCACATGTTGTATAATCCATGTATTTTTCAAGACGTTTTATAACATCAGAACTGTTTGATTTGTCATATACCTGCCATAGTGCCGGAATGACACCTTCAAAGCGTTTGCTTGTGCTATTGTTGAGAGATTCTCCATGTAATAAAGTGTTTCTAATTCTTTTGCTGATCTTCTTGAATGGAACTTTAGCGTCAATGTCAAATCGTTTCGAAAAATCATTTAACAGGCTGTTATAATGCTCCTGTGTAATTGTGCTCCATTTTGACCAAGCATGGACAGCGTCTTCACTCAAACTTAATTCTTCATTTGGAATTATCAATTCCGGATCAAACTCCAGCGTCATTCCCAGTCCTTCGCAACCTCTGCACGAACCGTACGGACTATTGAAAGAAAACATTCTGGGGGCAAGTTCCTCGTAGCCTGTTCCACAATCAGGGCAGGAGTAGCGTTCACTGAAAACCATATCTACCCATTTCCCCTTCTTTTCCTGTGTAATAATTACGACACCTTCTCCCAGCTCCAGACTCGTATGTATTGAATCACTGAGCCTTTTTTGAATATCGTCCTTAACTACAAGTCTGTCTACGACGACATCAATATCATGCAGTTTATACCTGCTTAGTTTGACTTCAGTGCTTGCATCAATGATATTTCCATCGACTCTGGCCCGTATGAAACCCTTACGTCTGATTTTCTGAAAAACCTCTTTATGCTCACCTTTTTTCCCCTTAATAATTGGTGATAGAATCATAATCTTTGTGCCTTTGGGTATCCGGGAGACCCTATGCATAATCTGCTCTATGGTTTGTCTTGTGATTAATGTTCCACAATTATGACAATAGGGGGTACCAACTTTTGCAAAGAGAAGACGCAGGTAGTCGTATATATCAGTTGTTGTGGCAACTGTTGAACGCGGACCTGTATGGCTTGTGCGTTGTTCGATTGCGATAGTGGGGGGGATGCCTTCTATGATATCAACATCCGGTTTTTGCATCTGGTCGAGGAATTGCCTCGCATATGAGGAGAGACTTTCTATGTAACGACGTTGCCCTTCAGCATAAATAGTATCAAAAGCCAGGGAGGATTTTCCGGAACCGCTTACACCGGTTATAACTACAAGCTGATCTCTGGGTATGTTTATATTTATGTTTTTTAGATTATGTTGTCTTGCACCCTTTATTGATATGAAATTGGCAGGTTCCGGCTTAATAGAGTTACTTCTTTTTCTTTTTACTTGCATCAGGCATCTTCTTCCAGTTTTGCATCAAATGTGTTAGTAATCGTACGCCAACTCCGGAAGCGCCTTTTCTTATGTATGGAGTATCCTTTTCTACAAGGAAAGTTCCCGCAATGTCAAGATGTACCCACGGAAAGTCTTCTACAAATTCGCCTAAGAAACATGCGGCAGTAATAGTACCTGCATATTTGCCGCCGGTATTCTTAATGTCGGCTATAGTGCTTTTTATCAATCCATAATATTCTTCCCATAGTGGCAATTCCCACACTCTTTCATGGCAGTTTTCGCCGGTTTGTTTTATCCGGTCTTTAAGCTCTTCATTATTGCCAAGCATACCGGATGCAAAAGTGCCAAGTGCCGCAACGCATGCGCCTGTTAATGTAGCAATGTCTATTACGGCGTCCGGTTTATACCTTTTTGCGTAACTGATAGCATCGGCCAGTATCAGTCGTCCTTCAGCATCAGTGTTTAAAACCTCCACTGTCTTTCCTGACATGCATTTGATAATGTCTCCTGGTTTCAGGGCATTGTTCCCTGGCATGTTTTCTGTACATGGTACCAGCCCTACAATATGAGAGGATGGCTTCAGATTGGAAATGGCTTTGAAAGCGCCCAGAACAGCGGCAGCACCAGACATATCCGCCTTCATCATATCCATACCTGCTCCCGGTTTTAAGGATATTCCTCCTGAATCAAAGGTTACGCCCTTACCTATAAGAACTATTGTGTCATTGGATTTTTTCTTAGTATTATATTCAAGAATTATAAATTTAGGCGGTTCAGAACTTCCTCTCGATACGTTTAATATGCCGTTCATACCCAGTTTCTTCATTTCCGGGCCGGACAATGTTTTGCACTTAACTCCGGGTTTCTTTGCAATCTCTTTTGCTTTATTTGCAAGGAATGTCGGCGTTGCATCGCTTCCCGCCATATTCACGATATCACGTGTGAAGCAGACGGCTTCAGCTAAAATTTCTGCTCTCTTTACTACAGACTTAATGCCTTTCAGGGCATCGTTTTTCTGAACAACCAGAGAGTAATTTGTAATAGCAGGTTTGTCTTCCTTTTTTAGCGTCTTGTACATTGTGAAATTATAGAGTGATAATAAGATACCCTCTGCAACTGAATGGGCGACATCTTCCAGTGAAATCCCCTTTATTTCCAATCTATACAGTAATATTGAAGGATTCTTAAATTTCTTTCTCTGGATCACTCTGGTGGCGGTACCTGCCGCTTGTCTAACTTTATCTAATGAAAAATCAGCAGATTTTCCTAATCCTACCAACAGAACTCTTTTTGGTGTGATCTTTTTATCAGTCGGGATTATTGTCGTTTCATTTAGTTTTCCGGCAAAATCCCCGTTTTCCAGTAGGCTTGATATGGCTCCACCTGATGCTTTATTAAGGGCATTTAACTCGGAAGGTATTTTCTTTGTATT
>JABGRF010000339.1 GCA_018648405.1 Candidatus Scalindua sp. | reverse complement strand
GCGGAAAAACCGTAGGTGCTGGTGTTGTTACTAAAATAATTGAATAATTGAATTAATAAGCCATGGGAAACAAAATAGATTATAAAATAAGAATTCGGATGGAAGCTTATGATCATAGAATACTCGATCAGTCTGCTGTGGATATAATGGATACTGCTAAACGGACGGGAGCAAGGGTGTCAGGTCCGATACCTCTGCCGACTCGAATGGAACGGTATACAGTTCTTCGCTCGCCGCACGTTGACAAAAAGTCAAGAGAGCAATTTGAAATAAGAACACACAAGCGTCTGATAGATATCATTGAGCCAACTCCGAAGACGGTTGATGCATTGAACAAGCTTAATATGCCTGCTGGGATAGAGATAAAAATAAAGGCATAAGCGTTCATTCGATTTTAATAAGAAGAAATTTTTAATTGGAATTTATAGGTATTGCACATGATAGCAGGATTGCTTGGTAAAAAAATAGGAATGACCCAGATTTTCAGTGAAGAGGGCGGATTGATCCCGGTTACGTTGTTACAGGCGGGTCCGTGTGATCTCTTGCAGATAAAAAACAATGAGAATGATGGATATTCGGCTCTGCAGATAGGTTTTGATGACAAGAAAAAGAAAAGGTCTTCTCAGGCTGAAATTGGGCATTGTTCAAAAGTGAAGGCCAGTGTAAAAAGGATAATAAGGGAATTTCGTACTGATACATTAGATGCGGAATATGAGCCGGGACAAACCTTTACAGTTTCTGTTTTTGATGATGTGAAGTCGATAGATGTTACGGGTACCAGTAAGGGAAAAGGTTTTGCTGGTGTTATGAAAAGATGGGGTTTTAGTGGCGGGCCTGCTACTCACGGTTGCACAACACCAAGGGGTGCTGGTTCGGTTGGTGCAGGTACCAGTCCTGGTCATGTAGTCAAGGGCAAAAAAATGGCAGGAAGAATGGGTGGTAAAAGAATTACTGTAAAGAATCTGGATGTAGTTAAGGTAGACAAAGACAGGAATATGCTAATTGTGAAGGGGGCGGTTCCTGGTCCAAATGGTGGATATATAATTATACGAAAGAGTAGAAACGAGCTATGATAAAAGTACCAGTATTTGATAATAACGGTAAGTCTTTAGAGAGTGTGTCTTTACCTGAAGAGAGATTTGGTGGTAAGGTGCGTAGGGAGCTCTTAAGAGATGCGATAATTATGCATGAGGCAAATCATAGGAGAGGAACGGCATCAACTAAGACTCGTGGCGAGGTTGCAGGCGGGGGAAGAAAGCCGTGGAAGCAGAAACATACTGGAAGGGCGAGGGTAGGTGATATTCGTTCTCCGATATGGAAAGGTGGTGGAGTTGTTTTTGGGCCAAGGCCTAGAGATTATTCTTTTTCGATACATCGTAAAGCCAAAAAAGCGGCTTTGCAGTCTGCAATCCTGTCTAGATTGATAGATAACGAAGTGGTTCTTGTTGATAAGCTTGGATTGGACACTCCTAGTACAAAAAAGATGGCAAGTATATTGAAGAATTTAGACATCAGAGAAAGCTGTCTTATCGTAATACAAGATTTTGATGAGACTATTTGGAAGTCATCTAGAAATATTTATAACGTAAAGCTTAGGGTTGTGTCAGACTTAAATGCGTATGATGTGACTAAATACAAAAAGTTATTAATAGTTAAAGATGCCCTAGATAGTCTTAAATTTGAATAACTGATAGCGAATTAATTAAAGAAAGAAAATCTTTCATTCTAAAAGAATATTATGGATTATTACCAAATTATAAAAAGGCCTTTGTCTTCAGAAAAAAGTGTTGGCGATAGAGAAACGTCAAATGCTTATCACTTTGAGGTGGATAGGAAAGTAAATAAGATTCAGGTAAAAGAAGCAGTAGAGAAGTTGTTCGAAGTAACGGTTCTGACGGTGAGGACTTTAAACAAAATTGGAAAAACAAGAAAATATAGGAATAGAGTATTCAGGACAGGTGGATGGAAAAAAGCAATAGTTACCTTGAAAGAGGGTGATCGGATTGATCTTGGGTACTAGGTTATTTTGTAAACATGAAAGAGTGATTAAATGGGGATAAAACATTACAAACCGACAACTAGCGGAAGACGTCTGGCGACAGTTTCTGATTTTGCAGAGATAACGTCAACTACTCCGTTAAAAAAGCTGTTGCTTCCAATGAATAAAAAGGGTGGAAGGAACAACGATGGCAAGATTACGGTTAGGCATAGAGGTGGTGGGAGTAGAAGGAAATATAGAATTATCGACTTTAAAAGAGACAAGCATGGCGTGCCGGCTAAGGTTGCTACTATTGAATATGATCCGAATCGTTCAGCGAACATTGCTTTGCTGCATTATCTGGACGGAGAAAAACGTTATATATTGGCGCCGGTTGGCTTAGTTGTAGGAGATAAAGTGCTTTCTGGTGATAAGGTTGAACTCCAAACTGGCAATAGTATGCCGCTTAAAAATATACATCTGGGAATAGAAGTTCATAATATAGAATTAAGGCCGGGAGAGGGTGGCAAAATTGTTAAATCTGCAGGTAGTGTTGCACGGGTTTTAGCTAAAGAGGACAAGTATGTGCAGATTGTCCTTCCTTCTGGTGAGGTTCGCAAGATATTCCACGAATGCAGAGCAACTGTGGGACGGGTTGGCAATACTGACCATATGGGTGTTCGGCTTGGAAAGGCTGGTCGAAAAAGATGGAAGGGTCGCAGGCCACATGTAAGAGGTACTGCAATGAATCCAGTAGCGCATCCTTTAGGTGGAGGAGAAGGAAGGAGCCATGGCGGAAGGCATCCATGCTCTCCGACAGGTGTGTTGGCAAAGGGTGGCAAGACAAGGAAAAGGAAGGCAACAAGTAACAAATTCATAATAAGAAGAAGAAAGTCTAGGCGTAATAAATAGCAAGTTCGTAGTAATATGAAGCATGTCTAGATGCGATTAATTCTAGTTGTTAATAAATTTATAAAAAAGAGTTAAAATTATGGGACGATCTGTTAAAAAAGGCCCTTATGTAGATAGCAAACTACTTAAGAAGGTTTTAAAGCAAAGGGATACTGGTGTTAAAGACCCTATTCGTACATGGGCTAGGAGTTGTATAATTATTCCGGAGTTTGTGTCGCATACATTTATGGTTCATAATGGTAAGATATTCCTTAAGCTTTTTATTATGGAGGATATGGTTGGGCATAAGCTTGGAGAGTTTGCGCCTACGAGAACCTATAGGGGCCATGGTGGTACGAAGAAGAGGTAGTTGTAGTAGTGTATGAAGAGTGGAAAAAATTGAATCTTAATAATAATTGACTAATTAAAATGAATTTTAAAGCAAGTTGTAGATACGTTAAGATGTCTCCGAGGAAAGCAAGGTATGTTGTTGATCTGATAAGGGGAAAAACTGTAAATCATGCTTTGGAGGCATTGAGACTGACAAATAAGAGAGCCTCTTTCTTTGTGGACAAAACACTAAGGGCGGCAATTGCGGGTGCCAGTGAGGATCAGAGTGTGGATATAGATTCTTTATTTATTAAAGAAATATATGTGGACGGTGGTCCGGCGCGTAAATGGTTCAGACCCAGGGCAAGAGGTGTATCTTCAATGATTAAGAAACGTACAAGTCACATATCTTTGGTGCTGTCTGACAGGAAAAAATAGAAATAAATTTTCTTTTATCAAAAGAGAAATAGTATTTTAAAGTGACATTATTTATGCATTATAATTAGAAAGGCAAGTATGGGTCAAAAAGTTTGTCCAATAGGGTTCAGATTAGGAATAACACAAAACTGGCGTTCACGGTGGTATGCTGACAAAAAAGAGTTCGGCAAGTTGCTTGTGGAAGATCAGAAAATAAGAAAATATATTAGAAAGAATTACAGTTTTACAGGGATTTCTAAAGTAGAGATTGAAAGAACGCGTGATGAAGGTGCGAAGATAATAATCTATTCTGCAAGGCCGGGATTGATAATTGGTCGTAAGGGTTCCGAAATAGAAAAATTAAAAAATGGTATTGAAAAAATAGTTGTAAAAGGTGTGGATATAAAGATTGAAGAGGTTAACAGGCCGGAGCTTGAGGCTCAGCTGGTTGCGGAGAGTATAGCTGAGCAATTGCAAAAGAGGGCTGCTTATAGAAGAACAATAAAAAAATCAGTTGAGAGTACAATGGGATATGGTGCAAAAGGAATCAAGGTTCAGGTCGCCGGGCGCTTAGGTGGGGCTGAGATAGCAAGGACAGAAGGTGCTACTAAAGGAAGTATTCCTTTGCACACGATAAGGGCAAATATTGATTATGGGTTTGCTGAGTCTATGACAACTTATGGCACAATTGGTGTTAAGGTGTGGATCTTCAAAGGTTTAGTTGATACGGAAAAAGGGGTAAATTATGCGGTTGATGCCAAAAAGAGTAAAGTTTAGAAAGACTCATAGAGGGAAGATTAAAGGTAATGCTACAAGGGGTAATACCGTATGCTTTGGTGATTATGGCCTGCAGTCTACTGAGCCGGGTTGGGTAACTGCACAGCATTTAGAAGCTGCAAGAGTGGCGGCAACACAGTATATTTCAAGAGAAGCAAAGCTGTTTATAAGGGTGTTTCCTCACAAGCCGATTACAGCAAAACCAATTGAAACTAGAATGGGTAAGGGTAAGGGTGAGCCTGATAAATGGGTTGCAG
>JABGRF010000343.1 GCA_018648405.1 Candidatus Scalindua sp. | reverse complement strand
CTTTTATCTTTGTCTACTAGTTGAGCAAAAAGCTTACCGAATAACACCAAATTCTTATAATAGACTCCTGTTTTTTAATATCAAGGAGAAAAAGCCTATTTTTTCGCTCTTCCAAGAAGATGGATGAGATAATGAAAACCAGATGATTTGGGAAATATTGATGTAAGTAAGATGTGTCTCTTACGTACCGGATAGTGATTGTGACGGGTTGAGAAAACAGAACTACATACAAAGCCCTATCTCTTTATTTAGAATCTCAATAGCATCAACTGCTGCCATTGCATAATCAGATATATCTTTTTCAATATAGGCATAATTGATTCCACTTGAACTGTTAATTCTGTGGATAAGGATATCATTGTCTGTCTTGTTCAAGACTTCAACTACCTCTCCGGCACTAGCCCCCTGCGAGCCTACTCCCGGTATCAATAGAGGAATCTCTTTCTCTGATCCGACAAAGAATCTGCTGATTTCCTCTAACTCTTCAAGATAAGTTGCACCAACAACAGCACCCACACCCGGCTTGTGCCACTGTAAAATACTCTCTGCAAGCTTCATATACACGGGAACACCATCAACCTTAAGATCCTGCAGGTCAACAGCTCCCTTGTTTGAAGTCCGGCATAGTATATAAACACCCTTTCCTTCTTCACACCATTCAATGAACGGTTCAACAGAATCACAACCCATATATGGAGCTATAGTCACAGCATCTGAATTCCAGAATTCAAATACAGACTTTGCATATGCCGTTGATGTCTTTCCTATATCGCCACGTTTTGCGTCAAGAAGCACTGGAATGCCTGATGATTTGTATTGAGTGATAATTGTCTTTAACGCATTTAATCCGTCAAAGCCATATTGTTCAAAATACGCAATATTTGGTTTAATTACAGCCGGATACGAATCCCTTTGATTCATCTCCTTCAGGATATCAAGATAGAACTCCTCAATAATTTGACGCGGTTCACCCTTTATTGGTATCTTTTCAACAATCGGGTCCATTCCCATGCAGACAATACTCTTTACCGCCTTTGCCCGTTCTCTTAAATCATTGAGATAACTCATATATTATCCTTTTTCCGCATTGGGAAAGCCGTGATTCGGCCCCCACTTTTGAGGATCTTTATTCCAGCTTAGCACAAGGACTAGTTCCTTATCAGTTAAAAAACCATCATTTTTTGCAATATTTACAAGGGTAGAAAAATTAGTAATTGTCAACAGCTGGCAACCACCTTCTTTAAATATCTTTCCTGCTTTCTCAAAGTTATAGGTAAATATTGCAACTACGGCCACACAACTACCTCCGGCCTCCCGTACCGCCTCAACGGCACTGAAACTGCTTCCACCAGTACTGATAAGGTCTTCAATAATAAGTACCTTTTTCCCGTCCACATCTGCACCTTCAATCTGATTACCAGCACCATGTTCTTTTTTTGTACCCCTGATATATGCCATTGGCCTATTCAATTTGTCACTTATCCAGGATGCCCACGGAATCCCAGCTGTTGATGTGCCCGCTATAATATCAAAACTACAATTTTGAGATTCATTGATAAAGGCGTCAACAATATTATCCCTCTCTTCCGGATATGCAATCATCTGCCTGTTATCGCAATAAACAGGACTTCTGATTCCCGATACAAATGTAAACGGCTCCTTCGCGTTTAACACAACCGCCTTTTTCTCAAGCAACATTCTTGCTATATCTTCATTCATAATAATTGATCTGTATTTCTGATAAGTTGGCCGATAGTATCACTTTTGTAATAGCGTGTCAAGAAAGAGCTGACAATCGTTCTAAACCTGCTCCTAACTGTAACTTAAATGTATAATCAGCAGTCAAAATTTGATGATATTTATGCCTATAGGTAGACATGGAAACAGATTGTTTTACGCACCTTACTACCGTTTACTTAGTCAAAAATTGTGACGAAGACACAAAAGTGTGCCGTCACAAATATGTGCCATGACTCACATTATAAGGCTGATCCATACTGCCTTTAGACCTACTTTGACAGAAATAACTAAAAAAATGCCTAACCTCTCAGTCCTATACGAAGCTGTGAATAGCGCTAAAGGGCGCATACATTATATAACAGGTATTTTGGTCTGTCCCGACCTTGCCGGTTTGCCCTGCTCCATTATCCTGGCTCCTTCTTTGGCATAAGGTTTGTGTTATCTATGACGTATGAATATTACAGATAAATATTATACCGAAAAAGTATTAAGCATATTACACAGCAATGATAAGGAGGCAATAAAGCAGCTGGAGCAGACTATTGAGCTTCTGCACATTTACCTAGAACCAAAAATAGCCCTGTACAAGACATCACTGACGAAGAATCCAAATCTCAAATTTTGTGAGCCTGATCAACCATGTAGCCCCAGTTCCCGGACCGGTAGTAGGAACGATGACGACCACCCGAGACAGCTCCATCACTACCCAATACGAAAGTTAAATATATGAGTAAAATATTAATTGTGGATGATAATGTCAACGCGTGCTTCCTACTTAAAAGCTTCCTGGAAGAGATGGACCACAATATCTTTGTATCTCACAGCGGATCGGACGCACTGGAAAAAGTGATGAATCTGAAACCAGACGTCATGCTTCTCGATATTATAATGGAGGGAATAGGCGGCATAGAGGTCTTGAGAAAGGTAAGGCAGTTTGACAAAAATATAGGTATTATTATGGTCTCTGCCCTAATAGACGAAGCCACCTGTAAAGAAGCCATGGAAAATGGCGCCGACGAGTACCTGACCAAACCTATAGACTATTACCATCTACACAAATGCATACTTGTTGATCTGATAGCAAGAAACAAAAAATGGGACTGATGAGAATCAAGGCTACCTCTACACAACATAAAACAGAAAAATATGGGCAAGATATTAATTGTAGATGATAACGACAATGCATGCTACATGCTTAAAAGCTACCTGGAAGAGATGGGCCACGATGTCACAGATTCACAAAGCGGAGCAGACGCACTCGAAAAGGTAAAGAGCCTAAAACCTGACATCATGCTCCTTGATATTATAATGGAAGGAATGGACGGCATGGAAATCCTAAGACGTGTAAGATTGTCCAATAAAAATATTGGAATTATAATGGTATCAGGCGTTAGTGATGAAAAGATTTGCAATGAAGCCCTGGATAAAGGTGCAGATGAGTATATAACCAAACCTATAGACTTTAAGCATCTGAACGAGTGCATACTCGTTGATCTTATAATGAGAAACAAGGATTAAACCGGACGAGCGGTAACAGTCCTCACGCCATAAAGAGTGATCTTCTATGATTCTCATATTGTGATTAGTAAATTCTTAATCTTCCCCCTTTACACCCTTTTCCGCTTGATTTAACAAATCATCCAAACTATCATACCTCAATAATCATTATTGTAACTTAGCGTAAAAAATAGCATCAAATAACACAAAATTTTTACAGTCATTATTTCAAACGGATAATTACAAAACAGAAATTCGTAAGAGGAGCGTATGCTATGGGACGGAAGATCAGTATTGCTGATTTACGTAAAATCCACGAAGATCATAAAGTATGGCTCAAAACTGTTGGGGCAGAGGGAAGCTGTGCTGACTTGAGTGAAGCAAAACTGAGTGGAGTTAAACTGAGTAAGGTCAATTTGAGTAAGGCCGATCTGAGCGGTAGCGATTTTAGCAGTGCCAACCTGTGGGGCATAATACTAAAGAGTACCAACCTCAAAGGCGCCAACCTGAGAGGCACCTACCTGCTGCATGGAGCTAATCTGACAGGAGCAGACTTGAGCAATGCAGATCTGACTAAAGCCAATCTGAGCAAGGCAGAACTTGGTGGTGTCAAACTAATTAAAGCCAATCTATATAAAGCCAAACTGAGCGAGGCTAACCTGAGTGGCGCGGATCTGAGTGAAGCAGACCTGAGCAAAACAAAACTTAATAAAGCAAAGCTCAGTAAAGTCAATTTACAGAATGCCTGCCTGAGAGGTACCGACCTGAAAGGTGCAGCTGATTTAACCATAGAGCAGCTTTCCGAGGTCAATACTCTATATAAATCAAAGATAGACGCAGAACTTGTGGAACAGATAAAAGAAAAACATCCTCATCTTCTGGAAAAGCCAAAATGACTAAAGCAGGCGAAGCACTCCAGGCAGCCCTCAAACATCATCAGGCTGGACAACTGCAGAATGCAGCATCAATTTATAATCAGATCCTTAAAGAAAGCCCCAATCACCCTGACGCTCTTAATTTATCCGGTCTAATAGCTCACCAGACAAATAATAATGTCAAAGCTGCTGAACTAATTAACAAGGCTATATTAAGTAATCCTGAAAATCCTGATTATTATTACAACCTTGGTATAGTTCTCAACGCACAAGGAAGGTGGAAGGAGGCGACTCATGCCTACAGACAAGCCATAAATCTCAAGTCTGATTATTTCGAAGCTTTAAATAATCTGGGTAATATTCTGAGAGAACATAACAACACTGCCAGTGCAGTTGAAATATATAATGAGGTGCTAAAGCTTAAACCGGATTGTGTTGAAGTCTGGAGCAATCTGGGAAATATTTTGAAGGAACAGGGCAAGATTGAGAGCGCCATTGAGCACTTCGAGAAAGCTATACAGATAAACCCTGAATATGCCAGTGCATGGAATAACCTGGGCAGTGCAACGTCCGCACAAAACCG
>JABGRF010000178.1 GCA_018648405.1 Candidatus Scalindua sp. | reverse complement strand
CAAGAGTAGAAGATGCTCTGCATGCTACCAGGGCTGCTGTTGAAGAGGGCATACTGCCTGGTGGTGGTGTCGCATTTATTCGAGCAATGAGCAAATTAAAGTCCCTGAAGCTTAAGGGAGATGAAGCAATAGGAGTTGATATTATTCGAAGAGCATTGTCTGCACCTTTAAGTCAGATTGTTGAAAACGCAGGAGACAATGCACCAATCGTTGTGGAAAACGTCACAAATGCTGAGGGAAACCAAGGCTATGATGCAGGCAAAGCAAAATATTGTGATATGGTTAAGCAGGGAATTGTAGATCCAACTAAAGTAGTGAGAACTGCAATCCAGAATGCGTCAAGCATTGCAACACTTCTGTTAACCACCGACGCGATGATAGGAAAGGTGCCAGAAAAGAAGGCAGCACCAGCTATGCCAGGAGGCGGTGGCGGATATGGTGGATATGGAGACATGTACTAAACTCCCGTTCTCCAATAAAATCGACACAACAGTTTTTTAAAAAGCCGGCCCACATTTGTGGGTCGGCTTTTTTGTTAAATGGACTCTGTAAAGCGATTACATTCGGAGCATCACTATTCCGAAACCCTTAAGTCTCTGTGTCTATTTAGCCGTCAATATGTAAACACCATCCCAATCTACTGGAGGAGGTTCTTGTTCATAGAGCTTACATCTCTCTACATATGTCAGTGAAGGTCCGTCATTAGGATCTTTGTCTAATGCCTTCTGGAATAAACTTATAGCCTTTTGCCATTCTCTTTTTCGATATTCTCTCAACCCCTCTTCATAAAGATCCAATACCTCTCGTTTGGCCTCCTGTATCTCTCCTTTTCTATCAATCAGTTCAAATACCTTAACAGGTTTTTGCTTACCAACAACCCGAAGCAGATCCAGTTCTCTGACCTCTATGTGATCCTTGGCCAGTTCATATGTCCTTTCGCTTATCATGGTATAGGTTCCATAGTACTTGTTCGCGGCTTCCAGCCTCGCTCCTAGATTAACCTCATCCCCTATCACGGTGTAGGACAACCTGTGAGCCGAACCCACATTGCCGACAAGCACCGTACCGGAATTAAGGCCGATCCTTGCCTTTATCTGTAGCTTTCCTTCCGCCTTGAATTTCTCGTTCAGTTCAGTTAATCTTTTCTGGTTATCAATAGTAGCCAGACATGCTCTCACGGCATGATCCGGCTGGGGCAAAGGCGCCCCGAATGCGGCCACTATCGCATCACCGATGTATTTATCCAGAAACCCTCCATGGTCGAGTATCAGGTCTGTCATCTCACTTAAATATTCATTAAGCAATTCGATCAGTTCGGTCGGCTGAAGCTTTTCTGAAATGGTGCTGAATTTTTCAATATCTGAAAAATAGACTGTGATCTCCTTCTCCTCACCGCCAAGCTTTATATCGTCTGGATCCTTCAGGACCTCCTGCACCACCTTAGGATCCATAAAATTTTCGAATACACCTTTGACAGCACGTCTTGCCCTTTCTGTAATAAAATATCTAAACATCGATATTGAAGAGAGGCACAAAACCACTGCTGTCGTAGGATATACGGTGTTAATCCATAAATTGTTATTTACAAAATTGTAATAACAATAGTAATAATAACCACCCAGCAGAGCAATACTGACTACTGCTCCAATAGATATAGGCACAAATGGCAAGATAATCCCTAATAACAGGCACAAACCAACGATATACTTAAATAGATGTCTATCCAGGATAATAAGGCCCTTAAAAACTTCGTTCTGATTCTTTCTGAGAAACTTACCATGAATCAGATTCTCTACAATAGTAGCCTGTTTCTCAACACCCGGAAACATTCCAGAAAATGAAGTTGTAACAAAGTCACCCGAAGAAGGCGTATTATCCCCAATCAGTACCACCTTGTCTTTAAATGCCTCCGGATCGACCTTGCCCTCATATACATCTATAAACGAGTAGCTCTGGAAGGTGTAGTCAGGCCCACAGTAGTTGATTATTGTACGATTAATATCATCAATGGGATATTCAAACTCCTTAATCTTCAACTTCTCCGTTAACCAGAACTGCAACTCTCCCGGTTGGATATCTAAAAATACTCGGGCTGTCTGTACGCCTAAGGACGGATAAAAATCTCCCTTATACTCAATTGCCATAAACTCACGACTTACACTGCCATTATAATCATGACCATGGTCGGTAAACCCCTGGTAAGTACTCCACATTGCTAATGGATAAATGGCATTTAAGATACCAACTCCCTTTTTAGGGGGAAACATTTCTACCGTCATCTCCTGCACCTGCCTACGAATTTCAGGTGATTTTGCCTCTTCTTCACTAACCTGCTCCTTTACGAAATCTGGAATTTTCACATAAACAGGAAAATATGCTGAGTCCTTTAACAACATTTGAGCATCTTGTGACAACTCCTTCCCCGTAAATCCTGTAGTTTTCACCTCGTGCTCGGTTACAAATCTTAAGCCGATAACAATATTGACACCCCTTTCCATCACGGCTCTTTCAAACGAGTTTTGCAACTTCAAATCTACATCTGCTGCAACCTTCTCCTGCTCCAATTGTGCGATGTAATTGCCTGCATCTTTATTTTCTTCCTCATTTAACATAAGACAACTCTGCTTAAGATGCTCCAGACTCCTTAAATAGGCCTGAGCATAAATATAATCAGACACCAGTGCCCCGGTGCCTAGTGCCATCTTTTCCTGTTCCAGCAGCGTGATGTAATCGTTCACATATGCTTTTTTTGCCTTACTTAATTGAAGATAACCATTTTTAATACGTTCAATGCTTTTTACATGAGGCTCATTTTGAGGTTCAGCATAAAGTACATCAAACACCAGTACCTTGGCTCCGGAGTCAGCAATGATGTCCACAAACTTCCCTATATGATCCCTTGGAATGGGATACATCCCCAGTTTTTTTATACTGTTCTCATCAATCATGACTATTGCTATTTCCTTGCCAGGGTCTCTCTTACCCCTGACACTAAAGAGGGCATCGAGGGACTTTAATTCTGCACTTCTAAAATACCTCAGTAGCTTGAATGTATCGCGGCTTTCGAGATTGAAAAGGGTTAAAACAAGGGCAAAAACACCTATAGAGATGGCAATACTTATTATGATGTATTTCGGCTTTGTGTGAATCATAAGGATATTAACGGATTAGCAATAATGCCCGTGCCTCGTTTACTCTCAAAAAAAAAGGTTCCAGGGTTTATGACGGACAAAAATAGTTAAAGAGCGGATAAAATGGTCTTTAATCTTATTAAAGCAGCTTCAGATCTTCATAAAAGAGTATCAGCAGAAACCTTTCTGCTTAACGACAACAAAACAAAATATATCAAAAACCTCTTATATTTCAACAGGTTACACAAATTAATAATTGTTTTATATATATTGCAACTGCAATAGTAATTGCAACAACTTTTCCTTTTCCACTTTTTTTGGATAAAAATCAAAGAAAATCATCTAAATTTATTAATTCTTCCTTTTTCCGTAACCTACGATATGAAACGCCTTTGCGACTATAAATGTTGTGTGTAAACATCGCAAGGGTACAACATTTTGTATGTTTCTCGAAAAACGTGCTTGACTTTTCGCTCATTATCTGTATATTCACCGCTTTGAAATTACCATTCACTTGTTTAGATGCCTTTCTATCTAAACAGTCGATTCATTTAAAAAGCTTAATTAATTATTCTATTTTTATGTAACTTGTCAAAAAGGAGGACATAGTGACAGTAGAAATATTAAAGAAAAACACAGGAGTTGCCGAAAAAATTGAGAAGAGCTTGACTCTTTTCGTAGAAGCCGTAGAACTATCTTCAGATTTGGAAGTGATTGGCACAGCATTGCCTTCAAATGAAGAAGTTTTCGTAATTAGAGACTACAGCAAGACCGAAGGTATTGAAGGAGCATACGTTGAAGTATCAATCGAAGAAATTGTACGAAAGGTTACAGATTGTGACAAAGCTCAAGAATTCGTAAGTGTAATTCAGAATGACAGGGCACCTATTGTACTAAACGGTATCACAAGAATCGTTGGCTACTATTCCAGAGTTAACAACTGGAACAAGTCAAAAGTTGGAGAACTGAGAGACCGTGCTAAGGGTAGCTACGGACTTACTGGCCAAAACCAGCTTTTCCAGGACGATCGTCTAGATATGATTGATTCATTATAATAATAACCTGGCTTTTTTGTGGGTTGCATATCCAAGCAACTTCACCGGGAAGCAAAAGGTTAAATAAATACCCCACTAAAAGGCTTATAAGGACACAAACCTTATAAGCCTTTTTTTATTTAGATGCAGCCACACAAATACTAAAAAGGTATGATGACAGCCAGCTGTACCGTCCAGACAGAGCTGAATCTTATTCTAAAGGGCAGAATTGACCATTGCCGACTATACCCCCCCTGTCGAACAAACAGGACAAGCGTAAAAGAATCTCAGTTTTAAGTTTCCTTATACACAAATCAAAAAGATTTTATTCTAAATTACATTATTCCCACAAACTCTATCACTTTTTTGCCAACAAACCAGGAAAAACAAGCAAAAACTATACGTTGACTGCACACTAACGCTATGTTAGAATTTGTGGTCACTTTTTGCAAATCGATAGACATACTTAAACATGATTAATAGCTCTCTAAGGAGAAAATATAAATGTTAACACTTGGAATAGATATAGGCTCTTTATC
>JABGRF010000342.1:2165-4761 GCA_018648405.1 Candidatus Scalindua sp. | reverse complement strand
GCCTTGATGTGGTCCGATGCGGTATAACCATCTGTTTGTCCGGGCTGCGTGACGATATTACAGAGATATATTTTTACTGCTTTTGAGTTCTGTAATGCCTCTTTAATACCACCAACAAGAAGATTGCATATTATACTTGTGTAAAGACTTCCCGGGCCAATTACGATTACGTCTGCCCTTTCAATTTCACTGATTGCATCTGGTGGGCATTTGGTATCATCTGTTTTCAGAAAGAGCCTTTCTATCGGTGCCTTCTGGAGACCGCGTACATTCAGTTCCTCTTCTACAATCGAACCGTCCTTTAATTCAGCACAAATGTGAGTACTGGTAAGTGTGGACGGCAGAACCTTTCCTTTGATCGCCAGTATCTTACTTGCTTTTTTAATGGCAAGATCAAAACTTCCTGTTATATCTGTTAATGCGGCCATCAATAGATTGCCAAGGCTCATTCCGTTAAGTGACCCTTTGTTAAACCGGTATTGAAAAAGCTGGTATAAATCTTTTTCCTGCTCCTCTGTTTCTGAAAGTGCTACCAGGCAGTTTCTTACATCGCCAGGGGGCAATATACCGTATTCCTCTCTTATGACACCTGAACTTCTGCCTGAATCCGTAACAGTCACAATTGCCGTTAAATCTTCGCTATATGTTTTCATGCCTTCAAGAGCAATTGGCAGGCCCGTGCCTCCACCAAAGGCTAACATCTTCAGTGAGTTATGTGTTTTTCCAATATCTTTCAATTTGAGCAAAGTCGGTAGCTGGAAAAATCGTTTTATCTTGTAATCGGGTTTGTTTGAATTATCATAGGCGGTTTCTTCCTTAAATCTTCCATGTAACATCTGGACAGTTACCATACCTTTTGTTTTTGCGATTCTAAGTTCTTCCCTTACCCGGTCACCAACGACGGTAACATTTTGCGGACTTAATGAGTACTTTCTGACAATTGCCTCAAAGCAGTCTTCCATTAATAGTCCAACTTCCTGATCATTAATTATTATCTCGTCAAAATGGGGTTTCAGACCCAACAACTCTATTTTTTTATCTTGCCTTTCATATATTCCTGTTGACAGTAAAAACAGCTTGTATTCCTCTTGTGCCAGTTTTTTTAAAGTTGGTACAACATCCGGGAAGAGTTGTATATCAGTCACTTCATTACTGTTATAAGCCTTCACGGCGGAGCGAACAAGCTCATGGCCCATATTAAATTTATTTGATATTTCATTGAAAACAGGATAATAGGGGCCATGCATTTCTGATAATTTTTTTTGCAAAAGATATGCTTCTTCCTCTGTGCACGGCAACCCTGCATTAACCATTGCTTTCGCAGCACGTTTTCGGGATGCTTCTAGCAGCGAGCCTGTGCAATCGTATAGAGTATCATCAAGATCAAAAATTATTGCTTTCATAGTTTTCATTTATAAGAAGAGCTACAATAAAATTAAAGGTGGATGTAAATTGTGGGAAAAATTTGTCAGACTTACATATTTACTCTATTTTCAAACTCATGATTTCAGGTGAGAGGCCGACTTTGCTGCCGACCCTAATTCCATTTTTTTTAAACCAGCCTTGCTCCATTTCAAGAGCATATTTCACGTTCTCTTTTGATGTGTGGCTCCTTAAACTATATGGCGTCATAGAATCTATCTGTGTAATTATTTCTTCGGAATTTATAAAGGCAATCGAAAGAGGAATCTTTGTGTTTTTCATCCAGAATGATAAGCTTTTCTCTTGTGGATATATAAACAACATTCCGTGGTCGTTGTCTAACTTGTCCCGAAACATCAAGCCTATTGTACGGCCTTTTTGAGTAAAAGCAACTTCCGCATGAGACGTTTTCTCATTTATTTTTACTTCGTATGTCTTTTTATTTGATATAGGGGAATGATTGGAACAGCCCAGGAACGTTGGAAACAGAACGAAAAGAATGATGACATGAACGTAGGTGCTTCTTCCGATGCGGAATGATGAATCCATATGGTAGTTATTTTGTAGGGTTTCTGAAACTGGCAACCGGGTTGACTATGGCAAGCCCCCGATAATATGTGACAACCCCATTTACAATTTCTGTTATTATTTTATTAAAAGAGGTTCTCTGCCTTGCCCTTTCCAGTTTTACTACCGGCCCTTTTTCGTCAGTTATGGGTATCATATCGACATTGCCAAAATCCATTTTTAGCATATTTATCATTCCTCCATCCCCTTCCATTTGCTTGACAATTGCAGCAGACGGCAACGTGGAAATGTAGGAAAGTGGATATGTATAGTCTCTATAATTGTCTTTCTGTATATAAGCTTCACCTTCAACTGCCAATGTGCCTAGATATTCTCGAACGGTATTCAGCTTTGTTTCATTAACCTCTTCTTCATTGACCTTTGTCGTTTTCTCTCTGAAAGGGTTGATCCTTCCCGTTATAACGGTTTTGGCAACTGTTTCCTGAGCTTGGAATGTATTTACATTAACCTGTATCTGTTCATGGTTGACAAATCGAAAAGAAAAAACGTCTTTTGTTTTTTCATCATAAATTGATGAATTGGTAAATTTAATACTGACATTGTGTATTTCCAATTCCGGCATCAGTATCTCGAGAGGAAGAATTAT
>JABGRF010000342.1:0-2065 GCA_018648405.1 Candidatus Scalindua sp. | reverse complement strand
CTTGCCAAATCCGGATCAATTTGAGGGACATTCAGTACCCTCTGCATAGAGCCCTCTTGAGCTTTTGATATTATTACGTCAGCAGTTGGATCAGATTTCGCCTTACTGCTTCTTGCTGTCAGCTGTGCAGCGATCTTCAGTTTTTCTTCGTTAATTTCACCTCTTATAATGGCCAATGGCCCGGTTATATCCTTCATCTCCAACAAAAAATCATGAACTGTTGCCAGTTTTTCTACCACAGAATTTTCCTCATCGTTACGGCTGACGACAACCTTGGTTTTGTCATCAATTCTAAAATGCCTTCCTACCTTTAATAGACTAACCTCATTTATTCCGGGGTCTCCATGATTGACCGAGTCCTTCATCCTGTTGGCAAATTCCGGGTCGGTTAATAGACACCCTCCGGACGCGCATGGATAATCCGTTACCTCGAAAATGTCCGCGAGCTGTATCTGATCTTTTCGTGAACGACCCTTAATTTCAAGTAATTCATCCCTGTTTACCAGTCCGTTTATTTCAGGAATTGTGGGTTCAAGATGTTTCGCACAAAGTGGCCTTAAAACGAGTCCTGTTAATCCTGCCTCCTTGTCAATTGTCTTCATTGCCTCTTTTCTTTGCGACATTGGACGCTGTCCAAGCACCTCACCCGTTATGATAAAGTCTGCCCCGATCTCCTTCATATATTCACCGGCAGCCCTGAAGATATTTATGCGGCAGTCAATACAGGGGTTCATGTTTTTACCGTAACCATGTTTTGGCTTCTTTACGATCTTCAAAAAACTGTGAGTTGTATTTATAACCTTAACCGGTATTCCAAGTTTTTCTGAAACCTTTACCGCTTCCAGCTTACAACTACCCTTCGATGTGCAAAGACAAAAAACTGTGGTAAAAGTCAGGGCAATAACATCGATACCCTGCTTTTTGATTACGTGTATAGCCAAAGTACTGTCCAGGCCGCCGGACAATAAAGCGAGTGCGGTTGTCATATCTAATTATCTAATGGTAAAAGGGTTAACGTAAGAAACTGCGCCGGCATGGTAAAAACATCAGAACATGGTTTCAATGCGGTTAAATTGCAGATTAAGTTCTCTTACACAAAATATTTGAAGGAATATTCTATCAGATAAAAGGTTTTGACACAAATATAAATCACTGATAGACTCAATTACATCTCGTTTTCTGCTACAGAGAACAAAAAAGAAAGGGTTCGGACGGAGAATATATTTTTTCTTTTTCTAAAATCTGCAATTAAAAGGAGAAAAATGTATAGATCGCCAATCGCCTCAGGAAGCTTCTACCCCGGAAACAAAGAAGAGTTAGAGGGTGCACTTAAGGCACTTATGGAGGATTGTCCGCAAAGACAAAAAGCCTTGGGCGTAATCTCTCCACATGCCGGGTATTTGTACTCAGGCCGCGTAATGGGAAGTGTTTTTTCGCGGATAGAAGTACCGGATACAGTTGTTATACTTGCGCCAAACCACACAGGCCTCGGAACACCCTTCTCTGTCTGGCCGGAAGGATCCTGGCGAACACCGCTCGGTGACGCGTCAATAGACAAAGAACTTGTTAGTGAAATTCTAAACAGATGTAAACTGCTTGAGAAAGATGAGGCGGCTCATCAAAACGAACACTCCGCGGAAGTTATATTACCCTTCCTTCAATACCGTAATCCACAGGTTAAGATCGTTGTAATTGTTGTCAGATCTGGCAATTTTGAGAATTTGAGTGCCGTTGGCAAATCTATTGGCGATGCTATTAAGACAACAAAGCCTGACGCCCTTGTCGTCGCCTCATCTGATATGACTCACTACGAAACCCAACAGTCTGCTGATAAGAAAGATAAATCTGCAATAGCAGAAATTGTTGCTTTAAGAGAGGAAGGACTTTACAGAGTCGTTCGTGAACAGTGCATCAGTATGTGCGGTGTCAGCCCCGTAATTTCAATGATGGTTTGTTCCAAAGAACGGGATGCCGCAAAGGCAGAGCTAATCAAGTACGAAACCAGTGGCGAAGCTTCCGGTGATTACAAACAAGTAGTAGGGTATGCTGGCATAATAGTAGAGTA
>JABGRF010000122.1 GCA_018648405.1 Candidatus Scalindua sp. | reverse complement strand
CTTGTGCATGTTCGTCTAATTCAGCTCTTCCTGTTCTGCGTGAAGTAATTGAGATTTCGTGAACCGACAGCAGGATATTTTCAATCCTGTTTCCAATCTTATTTGATTCTTCAAGTGATATGCCCGGCATACTAACTGCACTTACCGTTAAAGTACCTTCGTTAAATTCTGGAAGGAAACTTCTTCCCAAACCAAACATCAGAAAGCCAACTACAAGGAATAATACAATGGATAAGCTTAGCACTATTTTCTTAAACTTCATTACTCTTGCTAAAGCTGAATTATAGTATTTTTTAAGCCATCTTTCTAACCAACTTCCTTTTGCCTGATTTAAAAGCATTTTATCATTGGTAAGCATAAAACTGCAAAGCACAGGGGTAAGTGTTACTGCAACCATTAGGGATGCAAATAGAGAAACAATAAAGGAGATTCCAAGCGGCCGTAGCATTCTCCCCTCCATCCCGCTAAGAAAAAACAAAGGGATAAATGCAACGATGATAATAAGGGTCGCCTTAAAGATTGAAGATCGAATCTCTTTTGAAGCATCATAAACTACAACAAGTGTGTGTTTTCGTACTTCAATACTTTTTTGTGCATTTTCCCTTAGACGTTTAAAGACGTTTTCCACATCAATAACTGCATCATCTACCAAAGAACCAATGGCTATTGCCATTCCACCGAGAGACATGGTATTGATGGTTAAGCCTAAAAATTTAAGGATAATGATTGAAACTATAAGTGAGAGGGGAATGGCAACAATAGAAATAATGGTAGTTCGGAAGTTCATTAAGAACAGGAACATAATGATAACTACAAAGATTGAACCCTCTATCAGCGCTTTTTGAATATTGCTTATAGATGCCTGAATAAAATAAGCCTGACGAAATATTTTGGTGTTGATTTTAATGTCAGAAGGCAGGGTTTTGGCAATCTCTATAATCGCATTATCAATTTTTTTTGTTAGTTCCAGGGTGTTAGTTCCCGGCTGTTTTGCTACGGTCATAATAATTGCCGGACTTGCTCTAAGTGAACCGTCTCCAATTTTAGGGATTGCTCCACCAATGTTAACCTCTGCAACATCCTCTATTTTTATCGGAACATTATTGACAACCTTGATTACAGTATTGCCTATTTCTTCCACTTTGTTTGTTCTTCCAAGACCTCTTATGATGTATTCATTACCAAATTCATTCATAAAACCACCCGAAGCATTAAGGTTGCTTTCTTCACTTGCTTTGAGCAATTCGTTTAAAGAAATATTGTAATATTTCATTTTTTGAGGTGACGCAAGTATTTGGTATTGCTTGTATTCTCCACCAATCACTATGACCTGCGACACACCTCCTGTTGCCAATAATCTTGGTCGAATATTCCAGTCAGCAATTGTTCTTAAATCCATTGGGGTTGTGCTATCTGATGATAAACTAATGAGCATAATTTCGCCCATGATAGATGATTGAGGGGCAAGTGTCGGGTTTCCAACGCCCAGCGGTAGCTTTTCGGCAATGGCTGTTAGCTTCTCACTAACTATTTGCCGGGCCTTGAAAATATCTGTTCCCCACTCAAACTCTATCCAAACAATTGATATTCCAGCCGCAGATGATGACCTTACACGACGTACATTGGTGGCGCCATTGACTGCCGTTTCAATCTGAAAAGTTACTAATTTTTCGGCTTCTTCCGGAGCCATTCCGTGCGCTTCAGTTAACACTACAACTGTTGGCGCAGTAAGGTCAGGAAATACATCAACTTCCATTTTGGAAGCCGTGTAAATACCTGCTATCAAAAGCAGCACAGATGCCACGATAATCATTAGGCGATTATGTAAGGCGTATTGTATAATTTTATTTATCATAATTTTCCTTCATTAGTGTTCGTGTCCATGAGCAGGCATTTTACCTGACATTGTTGCTAATTTTATTTGGTAGCCCCCCTTAATGACCACTCTTTCACCTTCCTTTATACCTGCTAATACTTGTACATTCATACCATCATTGGCGCCGATTTCTAATTTACGCTTTTGGAACCCTTCGCCTGATGTTTGCACATAAGCAAAATAATTGCCCTGTTCTTCTATAAGCGCTGAGTATGGTATTACTAACGCTTCTTTAATCACATTTGTTTTTAATAAAACTTCTACAAACGAACCGGGAATAATTTCTCCATTATTGTTAATCTCGAAATTTACAGGAATATAATAAGCGTTATTGACTGTGCTTTTCCCATATGAGATGAGTTTGCCATTTAAGCTATCGGTGCTGTATATTTTACTGTCATAGGCGGTTACGAAATTCGCTGATGTAATGTTATTTAGTTTTGAGAAATACTTTTGAGGCACTTCGGCTTTTAAAATGAGTTTGAGGTTTTGTGAAACACTGGCTATGGATTGCCCAATTTCAACATACTCTCCTTCGCTTATCATCACATTTTTTATAAACCCGTGTATTGGCGACGTGATTTTGTGCCCACCAGCAGTATAGTTTTTTTCAATAGTGTTAAAAGTAGTTTGAGCATTTTTGTATCGGAGCTGTGTTTCCTGAAAACGTTTTTGTGAAATGATATTGTTTTCTAACAAGCCTTTGGCTCTTTCAAAATCTATTTTGCTTTTTTCATAGTTGTTTTTTGCTTCCTTGTATTTAGCGTCTAAATTGTCTTCTGTTAAACCGGCTCCTGAAATTATAAAGACGGTCTCACCAGAATCTACAGCAGAACCAATCAGTTTTTTATTTTTTCCAAATGTTATGATACCACTGCTTTTTGCTGTTATAATTACCTCGTCTTCATGTGTAGATAAGATTTGTCCAGTAGTTTTGATAATTTCAGTAAATGGCTGTTTTTTTACTTCCATATTGGCAAAATCAATCTTCCATGCCTGTTCTTTTAAATAAACCAATTCTTCTTCGATTATTTGTTCTTGTTGGTTCGCCAATGCAGTTTTTGTATCAGGATAAACAGTAATGTTTTCGATAATGATTCTGTCAATAAATTCTTTAGTCTGAATATCAAAAACCAACTGATATGTACCGGAATTTTCTGGACTCAAAGCCAATCGAAATATGCCTGGAGATGATGGCTTTTGGGCTCTATCAGGTGATTGTTTCTTGTTTCCAATCAGACTAACTGTTACTGAACCTTCTGTAACTGCTTTGAAGCTTTCGCCTAATTGGGTAAAGTGGGCAGCGAACTTTGAAACTTTTCCTACAATCAAAAGCTTAAACTCTACAAATAGCTCCGTTTTTTCTGTGTAGAGAGTGTAAGCTAGCGGTTCAATCTCAACACTTGTATGTGTTTCATCTCCGTGTGGGCGTTCGTGTTCGCTATTCGCGTGATTATGGACGTCATTATTGCAACTTGATAATAAGACTGTAATGATGACGAATGAAATAATTGCTTTGTCCATAGTGAGTGATTTTAAATGGTTAATAATTTGCTTGCGAATACGCAAATACTTAACTCTACAAAGCTGAAAATAAATAGAGGTTCTTCTCATGTAAATATCCTCGTGTAAAAATGTTTTTAATTTTATAGTGATTTTCAGTGGTAAATATTAAATTATTTAATGTCAGATATCTTCACTCCAACAAGCTTTTCTATTTCAGTTATTGAAGAAAAAAGTTCATTTGAAATCTTCAAATATGAAATTCTTGTGTTTGCTAATGTCCTCTGTGCATCCAACACCTCAAGATAATCGAATTCACCATGCTCATATCCCTGTCTCTCTATCTTTAAGGATTCTTCTGCCTTTGGTATTATAGTATTGACGAAGAAACGAACCTGTTCACGGGTTGAAATATATAAAGAAAATGAATTGCTCAATTGAAGTAGCAATTCATTTCTAACAATCTCTACATCATCGATTGCCTTATGGGACAATGCTCTGGCTTCAATAATCTTACCCTGATTTCTGTTGAAAATCGGTAAAGGAATTTCTATTCCAGCCTGAACAGTATTGATATCCGCTGCAGAGAGCCTCTTGTATCCAATAGTCGCATTAATATCAGGGATAGCCATTCTCTTCGCCTCGGTAATCTTTATTAGTGAGAGATCCACAACCTTCTTCCGTGCTTTCAGTGCGGGATGGTTGTCTAAAAGCAAATCATTTAGTTTGTCCAGTTTTAGTAAGGGTATATCGGCAGTTGAAACTGGCAACAGGTTGCTTAAAACAATATCTGGTACACCCATGACGGTCTGTAACATTTTTGCTGAATTAAGATTTTCTCTTTCAGATTCCTGTACCCTCATTTTAGAATTGGATAATTCTATCTCAGCTTTGAGTACGTCAATTCTTGCAATATCTCCTTTTTCAAATCTTTCACTTGAAATAGACATCAAGCTCTTTGCGATTGTTAAAGTTTCTTTTGCAAATTTTAATTCATCCTGAGTTGTGAGCACGTTAAAATAAGCCTTTTTAACCTTTGCTGTAATATCAGCTACTGTAGTCTGAAGATCCATTTCCATTACCTTCTTTTCTTTTTCGGCTGCTTTAACTCTCAGTTTCCTCTTTCCTCCTGTTTCCAGCTTCTGGAATAAGGCAATAGAGTTTTGGCTCTGATCAAAACCTATGTTATTAGTCGGAGTCTCCTGTGTGAAAAATTCAATCTCAGGATTTGGCAGCAGTCCTGCCTGTTTTATTCTTCCTTCATATATTCCTACATTATGTTTTTTGGACTTTATTAATGGATTATTATTAATGGCAATCTCTACTGCTTCTTCCAGTGTGAGATATTCATTTTCTGTATTTGATTCCTGTGCATGAGACTGCAACAAGGCCCTATCAGAACATATCGCAA
>JABGRF010000308.1 GCA_018648405.1 Candidatus Scalindua sp. | reverse complement strand
CTTTAATTTGTTGTGTATATATATCTAAAACGTATAATTTTACAATAGAGTAAAAATCTTGTCAATTATAAACTGGCATTTTGAGATGTACCACATGTTTAACATTTTAACTATTAACGGATAATGATGTTTATAACAACGTTTATGGTCATGTATGAGCATTTCATAATTTAAATAAAAAAATAGAATTTCTATCTTAATCTTTTATCAAAATCCTAGTTATGCCTCCTAACAATAAGAAGTTAATAATATTTGATGTAGACGGTGTAATTTTCAGAAGCCAGCTTTTGTTAAGCTTTTCCCGCTATTCAGGTATTCTGAACTACCTAAAAGCATTCTACCTATGTTTTTTATTCATTATCAGTTCTTTAAATATACGTGTTTTGCTTGAAAAGATATACATTAACATAAAGGGGTTAAAAGAGGAAGATTTATGGCGTGTTTATCATAGAATGAAGATTATAGAGAATGCTGAGGGGACGATTCGTGAAATTAGCAATAAGGGACATATTGTCGCATTGATAAGCAGTGGGGTGCCCGATATCATGATTAAGGATCTTACAGAGAAATTGCATGCCGATTGCGGATATGGAATTGAAGTGAAAATAATTGATGGCATTTGCACCGGGGAGATCGGCGGTTTGCTTTCTCATAGTGAAGGCAAGATTCAGATAGTGGAAAAACTGTTAAAAGAGCATAACATTACGTGGGATGATGTGGTAGTTGTGGGTGATGACAAGAACAATATTGACATAATGGAACTTGCGAAAATCAGCATTGGATTTAATTCATATTACCCTGTTCGAAAAAGGGCAAAATATCTGGCAGACGGTCATGACCTGAGAAAAGTCCTGGATTTTATAAATAATGAGGATGAACCAACTTTTGATGAACTCAGTGCAGGCTTGAAGCATGAGAGCTCTTCATCGTGGCGCCAGGAACTCAGACGTAAGGGAATCCATGTCTGTTCACTGTTTGTCCTCCTGCTTGCAGGCGTTAACTATTTGCTAACGTTAGAGTTATTACTAGCAATAACAATTGTGTATGCCTTATCTGAATGGGCAAGGCTCAATGGGATAGGGTTTCCTGCTCTTGGCTACATCACAAGATTATGTGTTCGTACCTGTGAAAGAAGGAGATTTGCCTTTGCTCCTGTTACACTCGCTTTGGGCATTTTGTTGTCTTTGATGTTGTTTCCTGCATTAATAGCGTCTATTACGATAGCCATTCTGGCCTGTGCGGATAGCATGGCAACTATTGTTGGAAAGTTTTATGGAAAGATCAGGATCCCATATAATCACAAAAAAAGCCTTGAAGGATCTGCTGCATTCCTTATTATCGCATTTATATGTGCAGCTATCTATCTTCCTCTAAAGACGGCATTGATAGTATCTCTGGTATCTTGTATAATCGAAAGTCTGCCTGTTAAACACGATAATATTTCTATTCCCCTGGGTACGGGACTGTTTTTGGGCCTACTAATATGAGAATACTGGGTATTGATTATGGAGCGAAGAGGGTTGGCCTGGCGATTAGCTCGCCGGTTGGTTTTATTGCACAAGGTCTCCCTACAATTGAGCGTATTGATGGTATGGACTATCTTGAGGAGATAGCAGGCGTAATAAATGAAAAAGAGGTGGATGAGATAGTTATTGGCCTTCCGAAAAACATGAATGGTTCTATTGGAGAAAAAGCCGAGGAGGTTCTTACATTAGTTGAAACACTTAAATCCAAATTTAACCTTCCTGTTCATACTTTTGACGAAAGACTTACGACGGTAAGGGCCCACAAGGCAATGACCGGAGCAAAGATGTCTAAAAAAGGGAAGAAAAAGAGGGTGGATATGATTGCCGCTCAGTTCATACTTCAAGCTTATCTAGATCAGAAAAGCCGAAGTGCGGAACAGGATTGGGAAGATGTGTAGGGCGCACACATTTCTTATAATCAAATGATAGAACAAACACCAAAAAAATATAAAAAACCTGAGCTGGTCTCACCTGCCGGGAGTCTGGATAAATTAAAGACCGCCATTGAGTATGGAGCTGATGCGGTCTATGCCGGGGGGAAGGACTTTAGTCTGAGAAATTCAGCAGCGAACTTTACTCTGGATGAGATTGGATCAGCGGTGGAATATGTACATGAAAGAGGCAAGAAACTATATCTAACTCTCAATATTTTTGCTCATAACTGTCACACCTCCAAAATGGAACTATATCTGAAGGAACTGGCTAAGTATCCAATTGATGCCGTCATAATTGCTGATCCTGGGGTATTGTCTCTAGTCAGGGAGATTATGCCGGATACTGCCTGTCATATCAGCACTCAAGCCAACTGTACAAATACAAGAGCGGCTGATTTCTGGCATAGCCAGGGAGTCAAAAGGGTGGTGCTGGCAAGAGAGTTATCGTTAAATGAGGTTTCCGAAATAAGTGTAAACAGTGATTGCTCGACTGAAGTATTCGTTCAAGGTGCAATGTGTCTCTCCTATTCTGGAAGATGTTATTTGAGTTCGTATATGGCAAATCGCGGAGCAAACCTTGGCGATTGTGCGCAATCATGCCGATGGAAATATTCTCTGGTGGAAGAAGAGCGTCCAAATGAATATTACCCGATTGTTGAAGATGGAGAGTATGCATCAGTCATGAGTTCACGAGACCTCTGCATGATTCAGCATATTCCTGAATTGGTATCCGCAGGTGTGGACGCGTGGAAGATCGAAGGCAGGATGAAGAGCCAGTATTACGTTGCAACAGTAACCAGGATATATCGTGAGGCGATAGATATGTTCTTTGGAGATGAAACATATGAATATCAGGACAAATGGCTGGAGGAGTTGGGGAAAATCAGCAACAGGGGGTATAATACCGGCTTCTTCCTCGGCAGCCCCGGACTGGATGGTCAAAGGGTAGGCGAAGAGAGTGGATATATACAGGACTATAAATTTGTAGGTATAATTGGCAAGCCAAAAGAGGATGGGCTTGTTGAAGTAATTGTTAAAAATTCATTTCTCGTTAGTGAAAACATTGAAGTGATGGGAAGGAGCTCCAGTCAGGACTTTGTACAGAATATAAAGGAGATATTCAATAAACACATGGAGCCGGTTCAAAAGGCAAATCCAGGGCAATCCTTTTTTATTATCCCGGAAAAACCTGTAGAAGAGTATTTTATTCTAAGAAGAAAGGTAGATAGTAAATAACCCGCAATATATAAATACTTTATGTCTGATTATTCCGCCTTACAAACTCAGCTTGATGATAATAGCTACCAGCACACCATCCTACAAGATGTGTCTCGTACGTTTGCGCTAACCATCCCTCAACTTCCCGATCCGCTATCCCATGTGGTAGGTAATGCCTATTTGCTATGCCGCATCGCAGATACTATTGAAGATGATAAACATATGCAGGCAGATATAAAGCGTGAATTTGCCGAAATGTTTACCGAGGTTGTTGCAGGCCAATGTGACGTAGATAAATTTTCCAAATCCCTTTTTCCTTTGCTCTCATCTGAAGCTTCCGAAGCAGAGCATAATCTAATCGCAAACACAGCGCCGGTAATTCGAATTACGCATAGTTTTAACCAGCGGCAACGTGCTGCACTTCAACGCTGCGTTTCTATCATGGCAGAGGGTATGGTACGTTATCAGGACACAGAAACACTTGATGGCGTCAATAATCTTGAAGATATGGGGCAATATTGTTATTACGTTGCCGGAGTCGTGGGTGAAATGTTAACTGAACTGTTCTGTGATTATTCTGAAGAGATTGATCAACATAGAGATGAACTAATGAAGCTCTCCGTATCATTTGGACAGGCGCTGCAGATGACAAACATCCTGAAAGATATCTGGGAGGATCATCATAGAGGCGCATGCTGGTTGCCGAGGGATGTGTTCAATAAATTTAATGTAGATATTACCAGTAAAACACCTGGCGACAGAAGTGAAGGTTTTAAAAAGGGTCTTTCAGAATTAGTCGGTGTTGCTCATGCCCATTTGGATAATGCCCTACGTTACAGCCTGATACTGCCACCTCACGAAAAAGGACTACGACGGTTTTGTCTATGGGCGTTAGGTATGGCCGTACTGACACTTTGTAAAATCAATAAGAATCCATGGTTCACTGAAGGCTCTCAGGTAAAGATCAGCCGGCGTAGTGTCAAGGCGACGATACTATTCTCAAATTTGGGTATCAGCCATGATGGTGTGCTTAAATTGATGTATAACATTGCCGGACGTAATTTGCCGGTCTCTTCTATTCATGAAAAAGCTGAAGAGACTGCCAACCATATATGACATATATTATTTCTTCTGCATCAGCTTTTCCACCCCACGAAAAACATCTTCCGGCAGGATTGTAGACATACATATCGGGTCACCACAAGTTCTTTTCCTGCACGGACTGCATGGGACATCTTTTTTTATCACTATTGCCGTACCGTCATATGGCCCATAGATAGCAGGGTCTTTAGGTCCGTAAATTCCAACAACCGGGATGCCCATGATAGAGGCGATATGTAGCGGGCCGGTGTCTCCACCGATAAATAGAGTTGCACGTTTTATCAGTTCTGTGAGCTGTTTGATAGACTTTGTCTCGCATGCAGGGATTGCTTTGTGTTTCATGCTTTTTACTATTTCATTAACTGTATCGACTTCACCAGGCCCCCAGGTAATAATTACATTAGCCTTATGTCTGTCCAGTATCATATCGGCTAATAAAGTGTAGTTTTCTGCTGGCCACTGTTTAAAAGATCCGAATTTACTTGTACCGGGATGGATTATTATAATTGGGAGTGAAGGATCGGCATTGTCTTCAATAAAATTGGAGATGTACTCCTCGTCATCTCTGGTCACAGGAAGCTCCGGTCTCTGGAAGTTTGTTTCAATATCCA
>JABGRF010000341.1 GCA_018648405.1 Candidatus Scalindua sp. | reverse complement strand
GAAACAAGGAGCAAATCACGAATATAAAGAAGCAGCTGATCAATAAAGCCTTCTATGTCCCTTCCGCTTTCTATGATACTATGAAATATTTCTATAGATAATTCAGGATTTTTTTCAGTAAAACTATTAATCAAACCTGAGAGTTTCTCTTCGCTGACTACTCCAAAAATATCGTAAACATCTTTTAATGTTATTTTTTCATGACAAAATGAAGCGAGCTGGTCTAAAATTGATTCAGAATCTCTCAACCCTCCCCTGGCATATTTAGCTATGGATTGGAGTACTTCTTCTTCTGCGGCAATATTCTCGGCTTTGCAAATCTGTGCCAGTCTGTCACTAATATCGGGTATGGAGATATTTTTGAAATCAAATCGCTGGCAGCGTGACTGAACAGTGTCTGGCACTCTGCTTGGTGAGGTCGTGGCAAAGATAAATTTAACATGTCCAGGCGGCTCCTCCAGCGTTTTCAAGAGTGCATTAAACGCTTCCTTCGTCAACATGTGTACTTCATCTATAATGTAAATTTTATGTTTTGAAACAGCAGGGGCATACCCCACATTCTGCCTGATATTTCTTATCTCATCTATACCGCGGTTGGAAGCACCGTCTATTTCCAGAACATCAATATCATTTCCGTTTGTAATGCTATTACAGGTAGAGCAATTATTACAAGGGGTGTTGTCGGTTCCTTTTTGACAGTTGAGGGCTTTGGAGAGTATTCTTGCCATAGATGTCTTGCCAACCCCTCTGGGGCCGGCAAACAAATAAGCATGGGCAACACGGTTTGCCTGAAGTGCATTTACCAATGTGGTAACCACATGTTTTTGCCCGACAATTTCGTTAAATGATTTTGGTCGATATCTTCTCGAGAGAACTATATATGACATATCTTCCCTAAATTAGCAAAAACGGCCGTGCACTTTTATTCGATTTTCTTTCCGTTGAACTTTTCAGGCAGTTAGCTCCAACCAGGCAACCCCACGGCACATGAGTACAAATGCTTATGGCTGCTTGCTTCCGCATCTGACCAGGTTCACATAGCCTCATTGCATGAGACCCAGCCTTCAACACCACTTACTTAAAAAGTACCAAAAGTCAGAAAAACCTCCAAAAAGCGATCGACCCTGCATAAGCGGTTTGCAGGTTACAAGGAACCGCTAGCTCCCCGTCTAGCACGGCCAGAATTCCAACTGATATTACTCAAAAAACTTAAAGAACAGACAGCAAATATTTTTAATTTATGGCGGAGAGGGCGGGATTCGAACCCGCGAGGCAGTTACCCACCTACACGCTTTCCAAGCGTGCTCCTTCGGCCACTCGGACACCTCTCCAATCCGAGACTGAGTGAAGGATTCAGACCTGCCTCAATCCGGGTAAATATTGTTATTGGGAAATGGCCCTCCATACTAAAACGGAGGGAGCGAGATTCGAACTCGCGTGAAGATTTCTCCCCAACTGGTTTTCGAAACCAGCGCTTTCAACCGCTCAGCCATCCCTCCATTTTAATATGGTAGAACAACCTGTCTGCCCGGTGTAAACTGGCTCGCTGTTTCAGACGAGAGATCAATCGTTTCGACGTTTTTCCAAAAAGAATTGCTTCAGAAGCAAGCTGCACTCATCCTCTAAAACGCCAGAGATAACATTCATACGGTGATTAAAACGAGGATCATTAACCAGATTTATGGTAGACTCACAAGCGCCGTATTTTTCATCTTTTGCTCCGTATACCAGGTTCTTTACCCGGGCTTGTATCAATGCCCCTGCGCACATTGTGCATGGTTCCAGAGTTATATAGACGGTAGTATCGCTTAGCCTCCAGTTTTGGAGATATGCAGATGCCTGTGTGATGGCAATCATTTCAGCGTGAGCTGTGGGGTCTAATAACATCTCCCGTTGATTATGCGCCTTCGCAATTACTTTATTGTCATAAACAATTATGGCTCCTACAGGGACTTCGTCCTTTTCAAAGGCCTTTTTTGCTTCAGCGATTGCCTGCCGCATATAGTACTCATGCGAACGGAATTCAGTTATCATGAACTTTACAACGAGAACTCAAGCGAATTTATATGCGCCCAGCACGATTCGAACGTGCAACCCCCGGTTTCGTAGACCGATATTCTATCCAATTGAACTATGGGCGCGTTGCTCTCACTGAACATTTACTATTAAAAACCAGCGCCACACAATGAGGCCTTCAATCAAAGCATACCAGTAAGCACGGTGATTGCCTCAATAAAATAATTCCAAAAAAACCCGAAGAATAAAAAATTTAATAATGGCGAGGCCGACGGGACTCGAACCCGCAACATCCAGATCGACAGTCTGGTACTCTAACCAGTTGAGCTACGGCCCCCCTGTTCTTCATTTACATGAAAAGCCATAAATCTTTTATATCTATTGTATGATGGTGGGCGATATAGGACTCGAACCTATGACTTCTTCCTTGTAAGGGAAGTGCTCTAGCCAACTGAGCTAATCGCCCTTATTTAACCGAGGAAGCAAGTTTAAGCATTATGGATCGTTATGTCAATAAATTTTTAAAGTGTAGTAGTTACTCGTAATGAACTTATCCTTGACTTGGTAAATAATCCAGCTTATATTAGATTTTTGAAAAAAATCTAAATTATATAAACAACTTTGCGACAATATTTTAGCAAGGACGCTTTAAAAATGAACAAGAAAAAATATCTTTACACATTAGCAGTATTTTTCTGCGCATCTATTCTCGTTACTTTCTTTGCTGTATCGAATAGCAGTTCACTTAATAAGCATTTTGACGCACCGGTTAGTCAGGAAGAGGAAGAGTACAAATTCCGTTTAGTCGGTATTGTCTGCTCATATATAAATCGTTTTTATGTTGAACCGGACAGAATAAAACCTAAAGAGATGCTGAAAGAATCGCTTTCCTGGCTTGAAAGGATAATTCCAGAAGTTCAGGTTAGCGTAGATGATAAATTAGAAAAAATTGAAATTCTGGTTGATGAAGCGTCAAAGGAAGTCGATTTTTCTAAAGTACGAAGATTAGGAGAGTTATATAATACCCTGAACGAGGTTTTACACTTTGTAAATGATAATAAACATCACGAGATCAAAACAGAGGATATTGAATTTGCGGCAATTAACGGCATGCTTTCGCAATTAGATCCCCATTCCGTTGTTTTTCCGCCTAAAGACTTTGATGAGTTTAAAATAGGAACTACAGGTAAATTTGGAGGCCTTGGAATGGTCGTCGGCCTGAGAGATGGAATATTGACCGTGATTTCTCCTATTGAAGGAACTCCCGCATTCAGAGCAGGCCTGAAGTCAGGGGATAAAATCATTGCAATTGATGAAGATTCTACGGTAAACATGTCATTACAGGAAGCGGTTAATAAACTTAGAGGCGATCCTTCTACTGCGGTTATCTTACAGGTGGAAATAAAAAAATCTCAGGCTACTAAACCGATCACTCTGATAAGGGAAATTATTTCAATACCCAGCGTTAGTTCTAAATTAGCTGATAGCAACATCGGATACATAAAGATAAGAAATTTCCAGGAAGATACATCACAGTCTTTAGAAGAGGAAATTGCGAAGCTGACAAAAGAAAGTGGCGGATTAAAAGGGCTTATTTTGGACCTTCGTAACAATTCCGGAGGGTTGTTGGGTCAGGCAATTGCCGTGGCAGACAAATTTCTCTCTTCGGGTCTGATTGTAATTACCGTAGAGCCAATGGGAAAACAGAAAATCCAAAAGGCAAAAAAATCATCTAAAGATCTTAGCAAATGCCCGATGGTTGTAATTATTGATGCAGGGAGCGCATCCGGTGCAGAAATAGTTGCCGGAGCCCTGAAAGATAATAATCGAGCTCCACTTATTGGTGATACCAGCTTCGGCAAAGGTTCCATACAGCAACTGATCGACTTGATAAATAGTGGCGCAGCGCTAAAGCTTACGGTAGGAAAGTATTTAACTCCGAACTTTACCGATATACAGTCAGTAGGCATTGCACCTGATATTATGCTTGTACAATCACAGGTTTCAAAAGATGAAATTATCTTATTCAATGAGAATCCGCATTTTAGAGAAGAAGATTTAAAGAAACACCTGGGTGAACATACAGACGCCGAGTTGCCTTATGAAAAAGTCAGGTATCTTGTACATATTGATGAAGACGCTGACGCTGAAGAGGGAGAAGAAAAGGAAGAAAAGGAAAAGAAAATCAAGGACGAAGATTACTACAAAATCCCTGATCTGGATAAAGATACACATGTACAATTTGCTAAAAAAATCATTCTTAATTCCCATCTCTTTGACAAAAAAAATGAAGAAGTCTTAGATCAATTAAAACCCATTATTGAAGATTTCAAAAAAAGCGAGGAAACAAAGATCGCAGATGCCTTACATATTCAGGGTATTGACTGGTCTACAGGGGAAGCAATCATTCCTGCATCGGCAACAACCAAGCTACGCCTTACGCCTTCCAATGGAGTGGTCAGTGCTGATGAAGAGCTGAAAATAGAAATCAGTGTTACTAATAACAGCGAAGGCACCTTGTATCAGTTAAGAGGCATGGCGGAATCCAAGAACCTTCTTATTGACAAGCGAGAGTTTATTTTTGGTAAGATAGAGAAAGGTGAAACAAAAACATCTTCTAAGACAATAAAAATTCCACAAAATTCTGTCAGCAGAAAGGATGAGCTCATTGTTAAGTTCTCCGAGTTTAATGGAAATGCTCCTGAAGATGTAAAAAGTGCAGTATCAATTGATGCGCTACCAAAGCCTGTATTCTCATATTCATACCAGATAATAGACGAAGGTGAAGGGTTAACAGGAAACGGAGATGGAATTATACAAAGAGGAGAAGTCGTAGATTTAGTACTTTTTGTAAAGAATATTGGAAAAGGCACATCTGAAAAAAATATTATTGCCCTGAGAGAGTTGAGCCAGAAAGAGGTCTTCATTGAAAGAGGCAAAATGGAA